>JAAYZL010000141.1 GCA_012514855.1 Clostridiales bacterium | reverse complement strand
CGCTCAGAAGGGCCGCGGTCGAGGGCGACACGGAGGGCGGCAGCTTCATGGCCGGCCAGATCGCCGCGCTCGTCAAGTGCGTGAAGCCCGCGCGCGAGATCATCGCCGAGATGTTCGCGGAGGCGGAAGCGCTGCTTTCGGGGGGAGCGACATGGGTTCGCTAGCGTTCGTGTTCGCCGGGCAGGGCGCGCAGTACCCCGGCATGGGGGTTGCGCTCTACGAAATGTCGCCCGCCGCCAGACGCGCGTTCGATATGGCGGAAAGCGCGCTTCCGGGCACGCTGAAACTGTGCTTCGAGGGCCCGGCGGAGGAGCTTCAAAAGACCGTCAACACGCAGCCGTGCCTGTTCGCGATGGACTTAGCCTGCGCCGAGGCCGCGCGCGAGGCCGGGATCGAGCCCGACTGCCTCGCCGGGTTCTCGCTGGGCGAGGTGGCGGCCGCGGCGTTCGGCGGAGTGCTTCCGCTCCCGCGCGCGCTCGAGTTCGTCAAACGCCGCGCGGAGGCGATGCAGGCTTGCGCGGAGGAGCACCCCGGCGCGATGGGCGCGGCGCTGCGGCTTTCGGCTGAAGAAGTCGAGGCGGTCTGTGCGGAATTCCCGGGAGTTGCGTTCCCGGTCAACTACAACTGCCCCGGCCAGACGGTCGTCGCGTGCGCGGTGGACACTTACCCGGAGCTCGAAAAGCGCATCGCCGAGCGCCGCGGCAGGATGCTCCGGCTCAACGTCAGCGGCGCGTTCCACACCCCTTGGATGGGAAGGGCGACCGAGGCGCTTTCGGCGTTTCTCGCGAACGAAGCGCTTTCGCAGCCGCGCGCGCCGCTGTACGCGAACTGCACGGCGCTCCCGTACGAAGGCGACATGGCGGCGCTTTTGTCCCGGCAGGTGTCGGAGCCGGTCCGCTGGCAGCGGAGCGTCGAAAACATGGTTCAGGCGGGCGTCGACCGCTTCGTCGAGGTCGGCGCGGGCGCGACGCTCTCGGGGCTGATCCGAAAGATCGCGCCCGGAGCGAAGGCAATCAACGTCGAAACTCCGGAGGACCTTCAGAAACTGAAGGAGGTGTGAGCCGATGAAGGGCAGGGTTGCGCTGGTCACTGGCGGTTCGCGCGGCATCGGGCGGGCGATCGCCGTGAAGCTGTCGGCGCTCGGCGCGGACGTAGCGATCGTCTACGCCGGCCGCGAGGACGCGGCGCGGGAGACCGTCGAGCTTCTGGAAGCACGGGGCTCGCGCGCGCTGGCGATCCGGTGCGACGTGTCGGACTACCAACAGGCGGAGGCCGCGGTCAAACAGGTTGCGGAAAAACTTGGCAATGTGGACATACTGATAAACAACGCGGGGATCGTGCGCGACGCTCTCGCGATGCGCATGTCCGCGGAGGACTTCGCGGCCGTGATCGACGTCAACCTCAACGGCGCGTTCCACATGATCCGCGCGTGCCTGCCCGCGTTCGTGCGCAGGCGCTCGGGCAGGATCGTCAACATCGCGTCGGTCGCGGGACTGATGGGCAACGCGGGGCAGGCGAACTACGCCTCGAGCAAGGCGGGGCTCGTGGGCCTGACGAAGGCGATCGCGCGCGAGGTCGCGCCGCGCGGCATCACCGTCAACGCGGTCGCGCCGGGGTTCATCGAGACGGACATGACCGGCTCGATGCCGCCGGCGGCGCTCGAAAAGGGGATTTCGGCAGTCCCCTTGGGCAGGATCGGCTCGGTCGAGGACGTCGCGAACGCCGTCGCGTTCCTCGCCGGGGACGGGGCCGGGTACATCACCGGCTGCGTCCTCAAGGTGGACGGCGGCATGTACATCTGATGAGGGGGTGCAAAGGATGAACAGGGTGGCCATTACCGGCATGGGCGTCATTTCGCCCGTCGGATGCGATGTAGAGGAGGCGTTCCGCAACCTGTCCGGCGGCGTGTCGGGCATCGGCAGAATCACGAAGTTCAACCCCGAGGGAACGAAGATCTCCGTCGCGGCGGAGGTCAGGGACTTCAACCCCGAGAACCACGGCATTTCGCGCGGCGACGCCAGGCGGATGGACCCGTTCACGCAGTACGCGATGGCCGCGGCGAAGCAGGCGGCGGAGGATTCCGGCATCGTCGGCACCGTCGACCCCGAGCGGCTCGGCGTCTACGTCGGCAGCGGCATCGGCGGCATGCAGACGTTCGTCGCCGAGTGCGAGAAGCTCGCGGCGCGCGGGCCGTCGCGCATCTCGCCGCTGTTCATCCCGATGATGATCTCGAACATCGCCGCGGGCAACATCGCGATCGAGTACGGGGCGAAGGGCCCGAGCCTGCCGGTCGTGACCGCGTGCGCGACCTCGACGAACACCATCGGCGAGGCGTTCCGGGCGATCCGCTTCGGGTACGCCGACGCGGTCTTCGCCGGCGGCAGCGAGGCGACGATCAACCTCCTGTCGGTCGCGGGGTTCGCGAACTGCAAGGCGCTGACCGAGTCCGGCGACCCGGACGCGGCGTCGCTGCCGTTTGACGTCCGGCGCGCGGGGTTCGTCATGGGCGAGGGCGCGGGCATCGTCGTGCTCGAAAACCTCGAGCATGCGGTCGCACGAGGGGTGCATATTTATGCAGAGGTCTCGGGCTACGCGAACACCTGCGACGCGCACCATGTGACCGCTCCCGACCCCGAGGCGGAGGGCGGCGCGCGCGCGATACGCCTGGCCTTCGAGGAGGCCGGGAGCCCGGACGGGCTTCTCTACATCAACGCGCACGGGACGGGCACGCCGCTCAACGACGTCTCGGAGACGCTCGCGATCAAGAAGGCGCTCGGCGAGGAAAGGGCGCGCTCGGCGCTCATCAGCTCGACGAAGTCGATGACCGGGCACATGCTCGGCGCCGCGGGCGCGATGGAGTGCATCGCGAGCGCGCTGGCGCTGTCGCGGGGGGTCATCCCGCCGACGATCAATCTCCTGACCCCGGACCCCGGCTGCGACCTGAATTATGTGCCCAACCGCGCGGTTCGCGCGCAGGCGGAGGCGGCGCTGTCGGTGTCGCTCGGGTTCGGCGGGCACAACGCCGTCATAGCGCTTCGGAGGTATGTATGAACGTAAAGCAGATCAAGGAGCTCGCGAGGATCGTCCGGGAAAACGGGCTGAGCGCGCTCGAGGTTTCGGAAAACGACACCCGCATACGCATCGAGTGCACCGCGCAGTGCATCGTGCAGGCGCCCGTCGCCATGCAGCCGATCGCCGTGCAGCCGGTCGCCGCGCAGCCGACCGCCGCGGATTCCCCGGTCGACTTCAACAAGGTGCGCGAACTCAAGAGCCAGATGGTGGGCGTCTTCTACGCCGCGCCCGCGCCGGACGCGAAGCCGTTCGTCGCGGTCGGGCAGAGGGTCAAGAAGGGCGACGTCGTCTGCATCATCGAGGCGATGAAGCTCATGAACGAGATCGTGTCGGACTTCGACGGCGAGGTCGTCGACGTGTGCGTCAAGAACGGCGACGTCGTCGAGTACGGCCAGACGCTGTTCAAGCTGTGCTGAGGTAAGGATGAACAGAGACGAGATCATGGAAATCCTGCCGCACCGGGGAAGCATGCTTTTGCTCGATACGGCGTCGCTCGACCCGGACGGAACCGCGCGCGGCACGTATCTGGCGCGCGGCGACGAGTGGTTCTTCGACGGGCACTTCCCGGGCAATCCCGTGATGCCGGGCGTGGTCCAGTGCGAGATCATCGCGCAGGCGAGCTGCACGCTGTTCGCGGGCGAGCTGCGAGGCCGCACCGCCTACTATGCGGGCATCGACAAGGTGCGCTTCCGGAAGATGGTCCGGCCCGGCGACGTGCTTAACGTGTCGGCCAGGGAGCTTCGCAGGAAGCTCAACGTCGTCGTCGTCCAGGGGGAGGCGCGCGTGAACGGCGAGCTTTGCGCGTCGGGCGAGTTCTCCTTTATTCTCGCTTGATGGGAGGCCAACGTGTTTCCTAAGATTTTGATTGCCAACCGCGGCGAGGTCGCCGTGCGCGTGATCCGCGCCTGCAAGGAGATGGGCATTTTGACCGTCGCCGTGTTCTCCGAGGCCGACCGCGACGCGCTGCACGTGTCGCTCGCGGACGAGAGCGTGTGCATCGGCCCCGCGAGCGCGTCGGGGAGCTACCTGAACATAGCGGCGGTACTCTCCGCGGCGGCGGTGACCGGCGCGCCGGCGATTCATCCGGGCTACGGGCTGCTCTCGGAGAACCCGCGCTTTGCCGACCTGTGCAGCCGGTGCAAGATCAAGTTCATCGGCCCGCCCGCGGACGTCATCCGGCTGATGGGCGACAAGGACGAGGCGCGCCGCACGATGCGCGAGGCGGGCGTTCCGGTCGTGCCCGGCTCGGACGTGGTCGCGAGCGTCGAGCAGCTTCGCGAAGAGGCGAGGCGCATCGGCTTTCCGCTGCTCATCAAGGCGCGCGCGGGCGGCGGCGGGCGGGGCATACGGCGCGTCAATTCCGAGGAGGAACTCGAGCGCGCGTACCTCGCGGCGACCGCCGAGGCCGCGAGCGCGTTCGGCGACGGCGCGGTCTACATGGAAAAGCTGTTGGAAAAGGTCAAGCACATCGAGGTGCAGCTCCTGTGCGACATGGACGGGAACGTCGTGACGCTCGGCGAGCGCGAGTGCTCGATGCAGCGCAGGAACCAGAAAATGATCGAGGAGAGCCCGTCCCCGGCGGTCACCCCGGAAATTCGCGAGGGGCTTCTCGAGGCCGCGGCGAAGGCCGCGCGCGCGGTCGGGTACGAGGGCGTCGGCACCGTCGAGTTCCTGCTGGACCGCGACGGGAAATTCTACTTCATGGAGATGAACACGCGGCTGCAGGTCGAGCACCCGGTGACCGAGATGGTGACCGGCATCGACCTCGTCAAGTGGCAGATTCGCGTCGCGGCGGGCATGCCGATACCGTTCCATCAGAGCGAGATAAAGCTCCGCGGCCACGCGATCGAGTGCCGCATCAACGCCGAGAACCCCCAGGAGAACTTCCGCCCGTCGGCCGGGAAGGTGAGCCTTCTGCACGTGCCCGGCGGCCCGTGGGTGCGCTTCGACACCGCGCTCTACCAGGACTACGTGATTCCGCCGTTCTACGACTCGATGATCGCGAAGCTGATCGTCCACGCGCCGACGCGCGCCGAGGCGATCCGCAAGATGCAGGCGGCGCTGTGCGAGATGGTCATCGAGGGCGTCGACCACACCGGCTGGATGCAGGCGGAGCTGATCGCCGAGCGCGCGTTCGAGGACGGAACCTATACCACCGACTATCTGAGCGGGAGGTAATCGATGCTTACCAGAAATCTGTTCCGCCGCCCCCGCAACAAGCTCGAGGACGCGGGCGCAAACAGCATGGCGAGGCCGGAGATTCCGGGCCAGCTCTACGCCTCCTGCCCGAACTGCAGGGCGATGAACCCGGCCGAGGAGCTCACGCGGCACGCGGACGTCTGCCCGAAGTGCCAGCACCACTTCCGCGTGTCGGCCCGCCGCAGGATCGCGCTGACGGCGGACGAGGGCACGTTTTCCGAGCTCTGGCCGACGCTCGTCGGCGTGAACCCGATCGCGTTCCCGGACTACGACAAGAAGCTCGTGAGCGCCAAGGAGCAGTCGAACGAGGTCGAGGCCGTCGTCGTCGGCGAGTGCGCGATCGGCGGCGTCGCCGCGTGCGTGTTCGCGATGGAGCCGTCGTTCATGATGGGCTCGATGGGCACCGCCGTCGGCGAGAAGATCGCGCGGCTGTTCGAGCACGCGCTCGAAAAATCGCTGCCGGTCGTCGGCTTCTGCGTGTCCGGCGGCGCGCGGATGCAGGAGGGCATACTGTCTTTGATGCAGATGGCCAAGACCACCGGCGCGGTCAAGCGCCACTCGGACGCGGGAAACCTCTACATCGCGATCCTGACCGACCCGACGACCGGCGGCGTGACGGCGAGCTTCGCGATGGAGGGGGACATCACGATCTCCGAACCGGGCGCGCTGATCGGCTTCGCCGGGCCGCGCGTGATCGAGCAGACGATCCGCCAAAAACTCGCCGAGGGCTTCCAGCGCGCGGAGTTCGTGCTCGAGAAGGGCTTCGTCGACATGATCTGCGACCGGCGCGACCTGGTCGACAGGATCGCGGGCCTGTTGAAGCTCCACCGAAGGGAGGTCGCCGAATGAAGGCGTACGACAGCGTGCAGGCCTCGCGCGCGAAGGGCAGGCCGACCGCGCTCACCTACATCGCGAACCTGATCGACGGCTTCGTCGAGACGCACGGCGACCGGCGCTTCGGCGACGACCCCGCCGTCGTCGCGGGCCTCGGCTGGCTCTCGGGCATGCCGGTGACGGTCATCGGCATCGAGAAGGGCTCCGACACGCCCGACAAGGTGCGCCGAAACTTCGGCTCCGCAAACCCCGAGGGCTATAGGAAGGCGCTTAGGCAGATGAAGCTCGCCGAGAAGTTCCGGCGGCCGGTGCTGTGCCTCGTCGACACCTCCGGCGCGTTCTGCGGCATCGGCGCGGAGGAGCGCGGGCAGGGGCAGGCGATCGCCGAGAACATGTACGAGCTGATGACGCTCAGGACGCCGGTTCTCTCCGTCGTCATCGGCGAGGGCGGCAGCGGCGGCGCGCTGGCGCTCGCGGTCGCCGACGAGGTGTGGATGCTCGCGGACGCCTATTACTCGGTCATCTCGCCCGAGGGCGCGGCGAGCATACTCTGGAAGGACGCGAAGCGCGCGAAGGAGGCCGCCGAGAGCCTCCGGCTGACCGCGAAGGATTTATATGAGTTCGGCGTGATCGAGCGCATCGTCGACCCCGCGGACGTGAAGCAGAAGGGCATGCCCTCGCTCAAGGCGGCGCTCGTCGAGGCGCTCTCCCGCTACGCGGCGCTCTCCGACCAGGAGCTGCTCGACGGCCGCTACGCGAAATTCCGCAAGATCGGAGGTACAGAAGCGTGATCGCCATTGTCACCGACAGCACGGCCTACCTCACGCACGACGAGGCGGCGGAGCTGGGCGCCGTCGTCGTCCCGATGAGCTACTCGCTCGACGGGTTTGCGAGCCTCAGCGAGGGCTGCATCGAAAACGACGACGCGGCCGAAAGGCAGGTCGCCGAGCACATGGACTCGGTATATACCTCGCAGGCGACGCTCGCCGGGTTTGTGAACACGTTCACGATGCTCAAGCGCGCCGGGTACGAGATACTGTGCCTGACGATCTCCTCCCGACTCAGCGGCACCTACGCGAACGCCGTGCTCGCGGCGAAGGAGATGGGCGGGCAGCACATCGAGGTCGTCGACTCGCTGACGACCTGCGCGGGGCTGTTTCTGCTCGTCCGCGAGGCGAGGATGCGCATCCTCGCGGGCGACCGGCTCGGGACCGTCGCGAAGTACCTGAACAAGCTCAAAAACCGCGTGCGGATGTTCTTCTCGGTCGACGACATGACGCCGCTGAGAAGAAGCGGCCGGCTCGGAAACGTCAGGATGTCGATTTCGACGGTGTTGAACATCCGCCCTCTGCTCGAGCTCAAGGACGGCTCGATCGTCTCCGCCGGCATCGCGCGCGGCAAGCTCGACCAGGCGCGCAAGCTCTGCGGCTTCTGCGAAAAGGCGACCGGAACCTTGATCGTCAACGGCTTCCTTGCCGACGAGGCGGCGGCGAAATTGACCGCCCAGCTCGCGCGCGAGGACAGGAGCATCGAGCGGCGGCGCGTCGGCCCGGTGCTCGGCGCGCACCTGGGCGCCGGCTGCGTCGGCGTCGCGTGGATCGAGGCGTAGCGAAAATCCCCAGATGTTGACAGGCCGCGGCGGGGTATGTTACACTCAGCTTGAGATCAACGACGCGGAGGTCATGCGCATGAAGGTTTTGTTCGCCGGGGAGACGTACTTTGTCCACGAGACGCATATGAAGGGCGTCGATTACTTTTTGCAGAACCGCTATCAGGACGACTCCGGCTGCCTGCGCGGGGCGCTGGAGGGCGGGGGAATCGAGGTCGACCACATCCCGTCGCACATGGTTCCCGAGGGATTTCCGAACGCGATCGAGGCGCTGAATAAGTACGACGCGGTGATCCTCAGCGACGTCGGCGCGAACTCGCTGCTGCTTTGCTACGACACCATGGCGAAGTCGATCATCATGCCGAACCGGTTGAACCTGCTCGAGCAATACGTGCGCGAGGGCGGCGGGCTGCTGATGGTCGGCGGCTACATGAGCTTCTCAGGCATCGAGGGCCGCGCGTTCTTCCGCGGCACGGCGGTCGAGACCCTGTTGCCGGTCGAGATATTCCCGGGCGACGACCGGCGCGAACTCCCCGAGGGCGCGGAGATCACGATCGACCGTCCGGATCACCCGATCTTCGACGGCATCCCGGCGAAATGGCCGAAGTTTCTGGGCTACAATCGGCTCAAGGCGAAGCCGGGCACGCAGCTCGCGTCGCACGACGGAAACGCGTTCATCGCCGCGTGGGACTACGGAGCGGGCCGCTCGGCGGCGTTCGCGAGCGACTGCGCGCCGCACTGGGGGCCGGAGGCGTTCGTCCGCTGGGAGTTCTACGGGAAATTCTGGTGCAACGTGATCCGGTATCTCGCGAAAAAATGACGGAAAAGCGCCCCGCAGAACGAATCTGCGGGGCGAAAGGTTTTTGTGGATGGGGCTACTCCTCGGCGAACATGTCCTTCTCGACGCCGCACACCGGGCAGACGAAGTCGTCCGGAATTTCTCCCCAAGTGGTGCCCGGCGCGAAGCCCTGTTCGGCATCGCCCTCCGCCTCGTCATAGGTCCAGCCGCAAACGGTGCAAACATACTTCTTCATCGTGACATCCTCCTCTTTTTTCCAGTATTATACCGTATTTTTCGTGAAATGTCCCGGCATTTTGGAAATATTTTTTGTCCGAGCCGCGGCGCGGACGTTAAATCTGAGGCGGGTTATTGACATATGGCAGAAACCGTGCTATGCTGACGGAGTAAATGACTTATGTCAATAAAGGAGGGCGAACACATGCGAATCGCGGCGACGTATCGGGACGGGGACATCTTCCAGCATTTCGGGCACACGGAGCGCTTCAAGGTCTACGACGTAGAGGACGGGGAGGTCAAATTGGCGACCGTCGTCAACACGGACGGCAGCGGCCACGGCGCGCTGGCGGACATTCTGAAGAAGATCGAGGTCAAAAAGCTGATCTGCGGCGGCATCGGCGAGGGCGCGCGAAGGGCGCTCAAGGATGCGGGAATCGAGCTGTACGCGGGCGCCTCGGGAGACGCGGACGAGGCGGTGCGCGCGCTGCTCGACGGCACGCTCGTCGCAAAGGACGCGGCCACCTGCGACCACAGCGGCCACGAGCACCACGGCCACGAGCACCACGGCGGATCGTGCGGCCACGAGCATCACGGCCACGAGCACCACGGCGGATCGTGCGGCCACGGCCATTGCGGGTCGCACGGATAGGGGGAGCGCGAACGCCTGCGGCCCTCGCGAGCGAAAGGAAAGGGGATGGCGATGGAACCCATGGCGCTGAAACCGGAACTGCGGAAGCGGGCCGCGCAGGCGGTCGCCGCCGCGTTTTACGACTACCCGTCGTTTCGCCACTACTTTCCCGACCCGGCGCTGCGGGCGCGGGTGCTGCCCCGGTATATGGAGCGCATCCTGCACTGCGCGCAGATTTTCGGCGGCGTCTGGGCGACGGCGGACGCCGCGGGCGTGCTGTTCTTTTTGCCGCCGGGCCATACGCGCATGTCGGACTGGGACTACGTCAGGGGCGGGATGCTGGCGGCGTCCTTGAAAGTCGGGCTGCGGCGGTATCGATCGCTCGCCGACATGCGCGCCGACGGCGAGCGCCTCGCCCATGCGCAGGAGAGGCTGCTGGCCGGGCGGCCGCATTACTACCTTTGGGGGCTGGCCGTCGATCCGTCGAAGCAGGGGGGAGGGGTCGGGACGGCGCTGCTCGAGGTTTTTCTCCAAAAAACCGACGGGGAGAAGCTGCCCGTCTACCTCGAGACGCACAGGGAGGCGAACGTCCCCTATTATGAAAAACGGGGCTTTAAGCGGATCGGAACGGAGGGCCTGTCGGAACACAGCCTTGCTTTCTGGTGCATGCTCCACGAACCGGAGGATAACTGAGAATGCCGAGACCGAGAAAGTGCCGGCGCGTGTGCGGCCATCCGCGCTGCGACCGGTTTGAGCCCGCGGGCGGGGGCGGAGCGGAGCCGGTCGTCCTGCAGATCGACGAGTTCGAGGCCGTCCGGCTGATCGACCACGAGGGGCTTTTGCAGGAGGACTGCGCCGAGCGGATGGGGATCGCGCGGACGACGGTGACGGGCATCTACATGCGCGCGCGCCGGAAGATCGCCGACGCGCTCGTGAACGGCCGGACGCTGCTCATTCGGGGCGGCGATTTCGAGCTGTGCACGCGCGGCGACGGCTCCTGCGGCTGCGGGCGGTGCAGGAGGGGAGGGGAGCGCTGTGCGGCTGACCGAGACGGAGCTGTTTCGGGACATTGCCCCGGAGAACATTGAGAAGCTCTCGGCCTGCCTGCAGCTGCGCGAGGTCGCGTTCCCGCCCGGGCGGCGGATCGCGTGCCACGCAGGAACGGCGGCGTCGATCGGGCTCGTGCTCGAGGGGACGGTCGTGCTCTCGCGGCCGGAGTACGACGGCCGGAACACGATCCTCGAGCACCTCGGCGCGGGGAGCGTATTCGGCGAGACGCTCGCCTTCGGCCCGCGCGCGAGCGTCGCCGTGCACGCGGAGACGGCGGCCAAGGTGCTGTTTCTCGACTTCGAGCACCTGACGAAGCGCTGCCCGAACGCGTGCCGTCACCACAGCGCGCTCGTCGAGAACATGCTGCGCATCGTCGCCGAAAAGGCGAACCAGCTCGGCTCGCGCGTCGAGGTGCTCGCAAGCCGCAGCATCCGCGAAAAGCTGCTGCGCTACTTCCGCGTGCTCGCGGCCGAGGCGGGCTCTCGCGCGTTCGAGCTGCCGTTCTCGATGTCGAGCCTCGCGGACTACCTCTCGACGGACCGCAGCGCCATGACGCGCGAGCTCGGGAAGATGAAGAAGGACGGCGTCGTCAAAGTCGAGCGCCGGAGGGTCACGCTGCTGCCGGAAAAAATTGGGGAATGATGCATTTGCAACAGAGTTTTCGGTGTCCGCGCGGTACAATACGGCCATAGGGAATACGAAGGGGGCTGTTTTCCGTGAACGTCGAAATCCATAACCCGGACAATCTGCCGGGTGAGTTCATCCTCTCCGAGATCGCCGAGGTCGAAAAGGGGCGCGGCAGGAAGGTCAGGCGCGCGGAGTTCTACCGCGCGGACGCCGAAAGCGCGCGCGAGGTGTTCGAATGGGTTCCGGTCGACTTTGAGCGCATCCGGAGGATCACCGGGTATCTCGTGGGAACCACCGACCGCTGGAACGACGCAAAGCGAGCGGAAGAACGCGACCGCGTCAAGCACGCCTAAAACCAAGACCCCCGCGAGGGGGTCTTGGTTTTAGGCTTCGAAGAAGTCGGGATACCGGTTTCTGAGCCGATTCTCCTGCAATATGATCTTTCTGAGATGCTTATCCGTCCGCGCGATCGCGAGCGCCCCGTCGCCGGCGGAAAACGCGTCGATCATGGCCTCGTGCTCGCCGATGACCTCCTCGGCCTCCTCGCCGTCCCTGACCATCATCAGCCGCACGCG
>JAAYZL010000140.1 GCA_012514855.1 Clostridiales bacterium | reverse complement strand
GGAAGCCGTTTGCGAAATACTGGATGCACAACGGCCACATCAACGTCGACAACAGGAAGATGTCGAAGTCCGAGGGCAATTTCTTCATGGTGCGCGACATCCTGAAGGAGTACGACGCGGAGGCCGTCCGGCTGTTCATGCTGTCGGCGCACTACCGGAGCCCCATCAACTTCTCGCGCGAATTGATCGAACAGGCGACGAGCTCGCTCGAGAGGCTCTACACCGCCCGGAACACGGCGCTGTTCAACCGCGAGCACGCGCCGGAGCGGGGGATGAACGCGGACGAACAGATGTTCGCGGAGCACGCGAAGAAGGCCGTCGGGGCGTTCGACGCGGCGATGTCGGACGATTTGAACACCGCCGACGCGCTCGCCGCGATCTTCGAGCACGTGCGCGACATGAACTCGTCTTTGACCGCGGACAGCGCGCGCTCGGCGATCGGCGCGGGGCTCAATGCGCTCGGGACGATGACCGACGTGCTCGGGCTTCTCCGCAAGGACTTCGACGCGACGCCGGACGAGGTCAAGGCGCTCGTCGAACAGCGCGCCGCCGCGAAGAAGGCGAAGGACTTCGCGCTCGCCGACCGCATCCGGCAGGACGTGCTCGCCATGGGCTACGTCATCGAGGACACGCCGAAGGGGCCGATGGTCAAAAAGGCATAGTATTGGAGGGCGGCTCGCATGAACCGCCCTCCGTTTTATTTTCCTTGAAGTTTCTGTTTCAGCGTCTTCTCGCAGAAGTCGCACAATTCGCTCGCGAACTCGGCGTCCGCGCTCTCGGACACGATCCGGCACAGCGGGCGCTTCTCGTCCGGGCAGATCCACGCCCAGCCGCGCTCGCGGTTCAGGCGGATGCCGCCGCCGAACTCGGCGTTGGCCTCCGATTCGGAGAACGCGCGCAGCACGCGGCCGCGCTCGTTGAGCGCCATCTCGATGACGCGGCTCTTCCTGTGCACCTTCGGCATCTGCTGCCGCCACTCCGAGAGCCCGACGCCCGCCTCCATAAGCGCCGACAGCGCCCGGAGCGCGAAAAATACGCCGTCGAAGTGCAAGAGGAACTGCTCCGGGTGCAGCCGCGCGAGCGCGTCCATCCAGCGCGACCTCTCGACGCTCTCGTAGTAGAGCTCGGCCCCGTAGCGCAGAGCGAGCTTGTCGGCCGCGCGCGTAAAGCTCGCGGGGAGGAGCAGCGTCCTCTCGCCGGACTCGAGCGCCGTCCACAAAAGCAGCAATTGTCCCTCGGCCTCGGTCAGCGCGCCGTCCGCGCCGACGAACGCGGCGCTCTCGCCGGTTGCGTTCAGCCACACGCCGACCTCGTCGCCGTCGAGCTCCATCACCTCCTCTTCCCACTCGCACCGGACGTTGATCCCGCATCGCACGAACGCGCGCTCGGCGACCGACAAAAGCTGCATGTCCTCCGCGAACACGGCGACCGGAGGAGCGTTCTCGGAGTGCGCGCGGAACGCCCGGGAGAGCGACGCGACGTAGGGAAACTCCGTGCGCCCGACCGCGACCATCGGCCGCGTGATGCCGGAAAACGGGCCGGAGAAGTCCTGCCGAAGCAGCATCGAGGCGATCGAGCGCTGGCGCTTGCGGGGGAGCAGCGCGCCTTCCTTCGTCAGCGGCGTCAGGAACGCGCTGTCGACGAGCGCCGCGCCGTCCGCGCCGAGCGATTTCAGCGCGTGCCGAAGCTGCGGCAGCGTCGAGGCGCCCGCGTCGAGCACCTGCACGCCCTGCGCCATCAGCCCGGCAGCGCACGCGTGGAACAGCGCCAGGGACACCGCCGAATGCGTGTGCGCGAGCAGGAATTCTTTGGGTTTCAAATCCGCCGCCAGCGCCTGCGCCGCGCGCGCGGCGGCCGCGGGGTCGGAGAGAGACAGCGCGCCCTCGGAGAAGCCGCGCTCCGCGCGCGAGCCCCAGACGAGGTTCGCCTCGAGCCGCTCGCCGTCCTGCACGGCCTTGTACGGCCAGACCTTGACGCCGGGCATCAGCGACGCCCGCGCGCCGAGCGAAGCCCCGGTTCCGAGCGCGCTCTCCTCGAACGCGTGCGCGCCCTCGGACATCGCCGCATTCGCCGCCAGCACGCATCCTCTCGCCTGGGCTCCCTTTTCCATCCTGGCGCCCTTCCACAGGACCGAGCGCTTGACGCCCGCCTGCGGATCGACCAAGGCGCCGGAGCCGATCACGCTGTACGCGCCGATGTGCGCGTCCCTGGCGATCCTCGCGCCGGGGCCGACGAAGCACGGCCGCTCGATGCGCGCGTCCTCGTCGACGAGCGCACCGCGCTGCACGCCGGTCGGCACGTCGAGCTTGAGTTTGCCGTCCAACAGGTCGAAGTGCGCGCGCAGATACGCCGGCACGTCGCCGATGTCGCACCAATAGCCCTCGAGCACGCAGCCGAACACCTTCTGGCCCTCCTGGACGAGCTTCGGAAACAGCTCGCTTCCGAAGTCGCAGGGCTTGCCGTCCGGGACGCGGTCGAGGATTTCGGGCTCGAGGATGTAGATGCCGGTGTTGATCGTGTCGGAGATGACCTCGCCCGGGCCGGGCTTTTCCTGAAAGCTGCGCACGCGCCCGTCCGGGCCCGTGACGACTACGCCGTACTCGAGCGGGTTCGCGACGCGCGTCAGCACCATCGTGGCCAAGGCGCCGCGCTCGCGGTGGAATTTGAGCGCCGCGGTCAGATCGAGGTCGGTCACGCCGTCGCCGGACAGCACGCAAAAGGTCTCGTTGAGAAAATCCGCCGCCTGCCGGACGCCGCCCGCGGTTCCGAGCGGCACGCGCTCCGTGTAATAGCGCAGCGTAAGGCCCCATTCGGAGCCGTCGCCAAAGAAGTCCACAATTGCGTCGGGCAAATACCCGAGCGTGACCGCCGCCTCGCGGATGCCGTGCTTTTTCAACAGCTTCAGCGCGTACTCCATGACCGGGCGATCCATCAGCCGCATCATGGGCTTCGGACAGTCGCAGGTCAGGGGCCTCAGCCTCGATCCCTCGCCGCCCGCCATGATGATTGCCTTCATGACAATACCCCCACATAAAAAATACCGCATAGATACCTATGCAGTATTTTTTCCGATATGGGGGAAAATCATACAGTTAGCAAATTTTCCAGTTACAAAATGTACTTTTTGACATCCTTGGACTGGATTTCCTCGGAGAGTTGGCTCTTGACGTACTCCGCGTCGACGTTTACGGTCGCCTCCGGCGCGTCGCCGCCGCCGGCGTTGTAGGCGATGTCGTTCAAGATCATCTCCAGAATCGTGTGCAGTCTGCGCGCGCCGATGTTCTCGGCGGTCTCGTTCGCCTGCCACGCGTAGTCGGCGATGGACGTGAGCGCGCCGTCGTCGAACGCGAGCGACACGTTGTCGACCTTGAGGAGCATCTGGTACTGCCGGATCAGCGCGTTTTCGGGCTGCGTCAGAATCCGCTTGTAGTCCTCGCGCGTGAGCGGCTTCAGGTCGACGCGCACCGGGAAGCGGCCCTGCAGCTCCGGGATCAGGTCCGTGACCTTCGAGACGTGAAACGCGCCCGCGGCGATGAACAGCATGTGGTCGGTTCGAACCGGGCCGTACTTCGTGTTGACGGTCGAGCCCTCGACGATGGGCAGGATGTCCCGCTGCACGCCCTCGCGCGAGACGTCCGGGCCGCTGTTGCTTCCGCCGCGCCCGGCGATCTTGTCGATTTCGTCCAGGAACACGATGCCGTGCTGCTCCGCGCGCTCGATCGCCTCGGTGTAGACGCTGTCCATGTCGATCAGGCTCTGCTCCTCCTCGGCGACGAGCAGCCTCCGCGCCTCGCGCACCTCGACCTTGCGCAGCTTCGTGCGCTTGGGGAGGATGGAGCCCAGCATGTCGTTCATGTTCATGTCGGTGCCGGGGATCTCGCTGCGCGGTGCGGTCTCCTCGACCTCGACCTCGACGACCTCGTGCTCGAGCTCGCCCTTGCGCAGCTTTTCGAGCACGTCCGCGCGCCGGAGCGTGAGCCTGTCGCGCTCCTCGGGCGGAAGCTCCGGCTCGCGCGGCTTGTTGCCGAGCAAAATGTCCAGCGGGTTGCTCTTTTTCTTGATCGGCTTTACGATCAGGTCGG
>JAAYZL010000139.1 GCA_012514855.1 Clostridiales bacterium | reverse complement strand
CCTGTCGATTCCCTATACGATTTCGTTTTCGTACATACTGGCGGCGCAGTACATGAACAAGAGCGACGGAAACATCCCCTCCGCCATACTGGCGTGCCTGATCCTCGCGCTGATCGTCGGCGTGCTCAACGGCATGGGCACCTGCATGCTCAGGATACCGGCCTTCATCATGACGCTGGGGCTCGGCACGGTGCTGCGCGGCGCGTACACCATCTGGACCAAGGGCACGCCCAAGGGCTACACCGCGCCGCTGATCTACAAAATCGCCAACGGCTCTGCGGGGCCGGTGCCCTACATCGTCATCGTCTGGTTCGTGATGGCCGTGCTGACGATCGCGATGCTGCGCCTGACGCCCTATGGCCGCAAGATCTATGCCGTGGGCAGCAGCGCAATCGTCTCCCGCTTCTCCGGGATCAACACCCGCCGGGTGATTTTCAGCGTCTACATCCTTTCGGCGCTGGTCGCCTGCATTACGGGCTTTTTCCTGATCGGCTATACCGGCGAGAGCTACATGGACGCCGGCCTGAAGTATGACACGAACGTGATTGCGGCCGTCATCATCGGCGGCACATCCATCAACGGCGGCAAGGGTGGCTATCTCGGCTCCGCCGTGGGCTCGCTCATCATGATCGTCTTTACCGACTTCCTGCAGATCATCCGCATGGCGGAGGGTTTCCGACAGGTCGGCATGGGCGCGTTGATCCTGTCCCTCATCATGCTCTACGCCCGCGAAAGCAAAGTCCGCATATAAGCCAAGGGAAAGAAGGCTGAAACCATGAAAATCATGGATATTTCCCGCCCGATCGAGAATCCGCGGCATGAAAATGGCCGGAGAACCCAGGTTCTCCGACCAATGATGCGCATGCGGGGAATGTCACCCCCGCGGGTTCACATGCGAATTCGGTTTCCCGGCGGTGAGTGCCGCCACCACATTCTCAGCCGTCTTGCGCTGCAACTCGAAGCCGGCCTCAACCGAATTCCAGCCGAAATGCGGCGTCAGGCACACCTTCGGATGGTGCAGATAGGCGACGCGGCGAAATCCTCTCCGCTGATGACATCCAGACCCGCGAAGCCGACCTTGCCGCTGTCCAGCGCGGCCAACAGCGCCTCATCGTCGATGATGCCGCCGCGCGCGGTGCTCACGATGACCACGCCATCCTTTGCCGCCGCCAGCACCTCGGCGCCGACCATGCCCCGGGTGGAATTCATCAGCGGCGCGTGGATGGAAATGGCATCCGCACAGGCCACCGCGTTCTCCTGGTCGCGGCTGGCATAGTAGTAATCCGAAATGGCGATCCTATGCTTGCGCATCGAATATTCCCGCCCTTTTTGCAATCTCCAGCACTCCATCGATGCTCAACCTGTCGATTTCCGCTGCATCGGAAATCGAGCGCACCTCCGCGTCCGGCAAATTCTGCCGGACGACAAATTCGTACAGGCGGCAGCGCCCCGGAAGGCCGACAAAGACAAACCGCTTCCGGAAGACGGGATCAAAGTGATCCAGCTGTCCGATGGCAAGCATATCCTCCGCCGCAATCAAGGACTCATAAAAGTGCTTCCGCTGATACCACTGCGTGTCCAGCAGCACGTCCAGGAACCGCGGCAGCATCATTGAGCGCAGTATGCCGCCCCGCCGGATCCACTGGGCGGCCTTGGCCACAATGTCCGGATCGAAATAACCCTCCGGCTCCTCCTCCGCGCCCTCGGGCTGTTCGACGGACTTGCCCACGAAGGTCTGTTTCAGGATCGCCTCGTGCACCTGCCCGCTGGTGGTCGTCAGGCTGCCGAGGATCTCGCCCCTCTCGCCGATGGGGATGAACTTCGTGTGGGAGGACAGCACCACCAGCGTGGTCGGCAGCTCCAGCTTCCCCCGCGCCAGCAGTCCCGCCACCTGCGCTTCCTCGCCCCGCATGAAGTCCAGCTCGCCGACGAGGTCGAAGGGGTCCTCCACGGCCTCGGGCATCGCGTTCTTGATGCCGCGGACAAAGTACACGGGGATGTCGAAGTCCGTCAGACGGACATTCTTCACGGGGGTCAGGTTCGCCGCCAGCGTCGCCATATCGCAGGGCGCCATCAGGTGGGGAATCTCGCACAGGCCAATCTCCGAGGTAATCATGCCGGAGGACAGTATGGCCCGGAACTCCCTCCGGTCAATGCCTGACTGCGCGACGGCCTCCGAAACGGTCTCCCGCAACCCCTCCTCCAGACAATCCCTCGATCCGGTCATGGATGTGTTGCGCACGCCCACGTGTTTCGCGGCCTTGCTGTGGATATTGCCCTCCTCATCCACGATGTACACGCGGGAATTCGTCGTCCCGCAGTCGATTGTGATAAAATACATATCCGTACCTCCGCTCAAAACTCCGCCACCATGCTGACCGGCGACGCCTCCAGGCCCTTGAAGCGCAGGGGGAAGGCGTAGATCGCCTTCGCGGGCCTGCCGGCCTCGTACAGCTTCCTGGTGTTCACATCCTCAAAGATCAGCAGCGTCCGCTCCGGATTTGCCTCGTTCTCGTCCAGCATGGCGTGATGGGCCGGGAAACCCTCCGCCGCGCCGTAAACTGCGCTATCCACGCTCAGGACGTCCATGGCGATGGCCTTCAGCTTCGGGAAACCCTTGCGCAGGTAAGCCCCGGCGTCCGCGCCCCAGCAGGGAAAGTCGTCGATGAACGCCCTGGGATCGGAGGCGCGCAGGTCGGCGTAGCCGGTGTAGACCAGCAGTATGTCACATTTGGCAATCTGGTCCGCACGGGACTCCAGATCCGCCCTGCAAATGCGGCCGCCCTTTCCCTTGGGAATCTTCAATGCCAGCGGCGCGCGGTAGCAGAAATCCTCGATCGGAATCTCGTCGATGGCGCGCCCGCCCGGATAGAAGTGCTTCGGCGCGTCCACATGCGTGCCGTTGTGCATGTGGTGGCGGATCGTGGACGCGTTGTTGATGTCGCCGCGGTCGGTGCACGCGTCCCACACGAACGAGTCGTTGGGGTTTGTGGGCCATTTTGGCTCGCAGATTCCAAAGGGATAGCTCAACTCCATCAGCATGGCAAACCCTCCTTCTCAAATTCCGCGGCGGCCTGTCCGCGCCTTGCGGGGCAGGCCGGGCAATATCGATATGGATGCGAGCGAACCCGCCTCGCGCCGCGCGCCGCTCAATACGTGCCCGTGCGCGGCTGCCCTGTGTGGCAGGTGATGCCGCCGTCGATGGGCAGGTTGATGCCGTTGATGGCGTCGGATTCCCGGGCGCCCAAGAACACCACGGCGTTGGCGACCTCCGCCGGCTCCGCGATCCGGTGGGTCGGGTAGTTCTCGCGGAAGCGCTCCTCCGAGCCGGGGACGCAGTCAAAGGTGTGCTGGGCGATGTCCGTGCGCACGATGCCCGGGCAGACGGCGTTGACGCGGATGTTCGCGTCCGCGTAGTCGAGCGCCATGGCGCGGGTCAGGTTCGTGATGGCGCCCTTGGCCGTGTTGTAGGCGCACATGGCGTAGTCCGCGCAAATGCCGGACACCGAGGACATGTTGATAACGCTGCCCCACCCGCCCTCGAGCATCTGCGGCAGTATGTAGTAGCTCACGAGGTACGCGCCGCGCAGGTCGACGGCCATGATGCGGTCCCAGACCTCGGGCTTCGTCTCGTGCAGCTTGCCGGCAAAGTGGATGCCCGCGTTGTTGAACAGGATTTCGCAGTTGCCGAAGGTCT
>JAAYZL010000138.1 GCA_012514855.1 Clostridiales bacterium | reverse complement strand
CTGATCGCGCGCTCGCAGGAGATCGCGATGGAGCAGAACCTCGCGTGGTTCAAGACGAACGTGTTCGACTGGTTCAAATCGGAAGGCGTAAAGCTCTTCGGCTTCAAGCTGCAGCTTCCGTATTACGTAATCCTGTTCGTGCTGATCGCGGTCGGCACGTGGGCGATGCTCAAGTACACGCGCTTCGGCCGCAGGATCTACGCGGTCGGCAACAACCCGCAGGCGGCGTACCTGTCGGGCATCAACGTCCGGCTCACGAAGCTGCTCGCCTACGCGTTCAACGGGCTGCTCGTCGGCATCGGCGGCACCATCGCGCTGGTTCGGCAGAACACCGGCATCATCACCGTCGGCCAGAACATGGAGATCGACGTCATCGCCGCGGTCGTCATCGGCGGCGTCGCGATGTCCGGCGGCAAGGGAAACGCCATGAGCGCGTTCATCGGCGCGCTGCTCATGGGCGCGATCACAAACGCCATGACGCTCATGCGGATACAGTTCGAGTGGCAGTACCTCGTCAAGGGGCTGATCATCATCGTGGCCGTGTCCGGCGGCGCGCTGTCGGAGATTCTCTCGAACAAAAAGGCCGTCCGCAGCCAGGAGGACCCGTCCTGCAAGATCGACTCTCAGGGCTGATTCCAACCATGAGTGCGTCGTCGCGCCGGATCTTTTCCCGCCCCGCGTTGTCGCTCTCCGCTCAACGTAGGCCCCCGGCTACGCCTCGCTCCGGCTCCTAGCGGGGCAGAAAAATCTCTCGCCGCTTTGGACGCATTCCTGGTTTCCATCAGCCCAATCCTAAAGCGACCATTTTTCCCGCAGGGGAAATAAAAAATAGGAGGAGAAACCTATGAAGAAACTGTCAGTCCTTTTGATGGTGGTCGTCATGCTGTTCGCGTTCACCGGCGCGCAGGCCGCGGAGCCCAAGACCATCGGCTTCTACGCCGACAACGTCGACAGCTACTACGCCGCCATCACCGACGTGCTCAAGGCGCTCGCCGAGGCCGATCCGGACGTTGACTGGACGGTCGACGTCATCACCGGCACAGGCTCCGCCGCCGAGCAATTGAACGCCGTGCAGAACTTCATCACCACCGGCTACGACGCCATCGCCGTCATCCAGAACAACGCGCAGACGACCTCGGAGTGCATCCAGATGGCGGTCGACGCGGGCATTCCGTACTTCGGCATGACGCACTCGTTCGCCTCCGCCCCGAACGCGCTCGACGCGGTCGGCTGGATCGGCTTCAACTTCGTCAACGAGGGCTACTACGCGGGCGTCGACGCGGCGAAGCGGGGAGCCAAGAAGATCGTCAACGTCGAGGGCGTGCTCGGGCAGGGCTCCGCGGCCGCGCAGTCGCTGGGCTTCATCCAGGCCTATGTCGACGCGGACAAGGACATCGGCGCGTTTGAATCCGCCGAGGCTTGGGCCGCCGAGAAGAACTCCGGCATGGCGGGAACCGACGACCTCATGCTCTACTGGACGTCCGGCGGCTGGATGAAGGACTCCGCCAAGACCGCGATGGCCAACATCATCACCGAGCTGGGCCCGG
>JAAYZL010000137.1 GCA_012514855.1 Clostridiales bacterium | reverse complement strand
GACCGCTTCGGCGCGTCCGCCCCGTACAAGGTGCTGTTCGAGGCGTACGGCTTCACCGCCGAAAATGTCGCCGAAACCGCGAGGAAGCTCGTCAAATAGCCCAAAAAAATTCGGAGCCGCCCGAGCGAGCGGCTCCGTTTTTGTTGCGTTCAGAACAGCCCCGTGATCCTGCCGCCTTTGTCCACGTCGATCTGCTCCGCCGCGGGAACCTTCGGAAGCCCCGGCATCGTCATGATGTCGCCGGTCAGCGCGACGACGAAGCCCGCGCCGGCGGACACCTTGAGGTTGCGGACGGTCACCGTGAATCCCTCCGGCGCGCCGGGCACCTTCGGGTCGTCGGTGAAGCTGTACTGCGTCTTCGCGACGCACACCGGGAGGTTCCCGAAGCCCAAGTCCGCGAGCTGCTTGGCCTGCTTCTTCGCCGGGGGCAAGAGCTCGACGCCCGCGCCGCCGTACACGCGCCGGGCGATGGCGTTCAGCTTCTGCTCGATCGTGAGCTCGCTCTCGTAGCAGAACGCGAACCCGCGCTCCTCCTCGCAGAGCCGGACGACCTCCTCGGCGAGCTTCACGCCGCCCGCGCCGCCCTTCGCCCAGACCTCCGACAGCGCGACGTTGACGCCGAGCGCGCGGCACTTCTCCTCGACGAGCGCGAGCTCCGCCCCGGTGTCGTCCGGGAAGCGGTTGATCGCGACGACGCACGGGATGCGGAACACCTCGGTGATGTTTTTGACGTGCCTGAGCAGGTTCGGGAGGCCCTTTTCCAGCGCCGCGAGGTCCTCGCGCTTCAATTCATCCTTCTGGAGCCCGCCGTGCAGCTTCAGCGCGCGCACCGTCGCGACGACGACGACGGCCGAGGGCTTCAAGCCCGCGGCGCGGCACTTGATGTCGATGAACTTCTCCGCGCCGAGGTCGGCCCCGAAGCCCGCCTCGGTGACCGCGTAGTCGCCGAGCTTCAGCGCCATCCTGGTCGCCAGCACCGAGTTGCAGCCGTGCGCGATGTTCGCGAACGGCCCGCCGTGGATCAGCGCCGGCGTGTGCTCGAGCGTCTGCACGAGGTTCGGCTTCAGCGCGTCCTTGAGGAGCGCGGCCATCGCGCCCGCGGCCTTCAAATCGCCCGCGGTCACGGGCTTCTCGTCGTAGGTGTAGCCGACGATGATCTTCGAGAGCCTGTCCTTCAAGTCCTCGATGCCGCCGGACAGGCACAGCACCGCCATGACCTCGGAAGCGACGGTTATGTCGTAGCCGTCCTCGCGCGGCGTGCCGTTGATGCGACCGCCGAGGCCGTTCACGACGAAGCGAAGCTGCCGGTCGTTCATATCGACGCAGCGCCGCCAGGTGATCCTGCGCGGGTCGATATTCAGCGCGTTGCCCTGGTAGATGTGGTTGTCCAGCATCGCCGCCAACAGGTTGTTCGCCGCGCCGACCGCGTGGAAATCGCCGGTGAAGTGGAGGTTGATGTCCTCCATCGGCACGACCTGCGCGTAGCCGCCGCCCGCCGCGCCGCCCTTTATGCCGAACACCGGCCCGAGCGACGGCTCGCGCAGCGCCACCGCGCTGCTCTTGCCGATGTGCCTCAGCGCGTCGGCGAGCCCGACCGTCGTCGTCGTCTTTCCCTCGCCCGCGGGCGTCGGCGTGATCGCCGTCACGAGCACGAGCCTGCCGTCCGCGCGCCTGGAATCGCCAAGGAGCTTCGGGTCGATCTTGGCCTTGTGGCGCCCGTACTGCTCGAGGTACTCCTCCCCGATTCCGGCGCCCGCGGCGATTTCGCGGATGTCCGTGAGTTCGGTCGATTGGGCGATCTGGATGTCCGTCAGCATAGGTAGACTCCCTCCGATAGTTCAAATTTTACTTTCGCGCCTGCGACTTATGCGCCGATAGACCAGAAACCCGGCGGCGCTCAGCGCGGCCGCCGCCGCGAACACGATGCCCGCGAACCAATACTGCTGAAGGCCCAGCGCGTTTCCGAACACGGTCGAGGTCAGAACCGACGGGACGCGCGCCGCGCCGGTGATCAAAAGCCATGTTCGGAGGCGCATGCCCGTCAGCGGGATGAAGTAGCTCAGCAGATCCTTCGGCGTGCCGGGGATCAGGAACACGAGAAACGTCAGGAGGTTCAGCCGCTTCGTGTTCTTCAGAAACCGCGCCTCGAGGATCTTCTCGCGCGGGAAGAACACCTCGACGAGCCTGATGCCGAACCTGCGCACGAACTGGAACACGAGCGCGCTGCCGAGCACGATGCCGACCATGGACAGTATCGTCCCCTCGAGCGCGCCGAACGCGTAGCCCGCGCCGATTTCGAGCGGCTCGCCGGGGATCAGCGCGACGACCACCTGCAGGATCACCATGCCGACGAACAGCACGCGGCCCCAGAGCCCGGAGGAATCCACCCACGCGCGAAACGCCTCCGGCTCGGACACGAACTTGAGCATCGGCCTGCCGATGAAGTACCCGACGGCCGCCAGAAACAGCAAAAACGTCGCGATCGCCGCGATGCCCAGTCCCTTTTTGTGCGCCTCGGGCAACGGACGGCGCGCGCCCTTTTCCTGCATTCTCACGACTCCCTTGAATCCTGGGCAACCGCTGATTCATTCGGCGGCAGGCTTGCCGGTCGCTTTTCCGCCCCCGCAAGGTGGTTCCCTTTGGGAACCAGTCGCTGCGCGACCGTGCGATTCAAATGAATTTGGATCGCACGCCGTTGTCGCTCATCCGGTCGCCGTAGCGCTGCTACGGCTCCCTTCTGGCTCCGCGTGGGAACGAAAAATCACCTCGGCAATCCACCACCTCATCAAATCATCGCTTACCTAGTATACCACATTTTTCCCCTCAAGTAAACGCAAAAACGCGGGGGCAACCGCCTCCGCGAATGATTTGACTATCGTGCGATCCTGTGGCAGGCGACCCTGTGCCCCCCTCCGAGATCGACGAGCTCCGGCCGCCGCTCCTTGCACACCGGCATCGACACCCGGCAGCGCGACAGGAACGGGCAGCCCGGCGGCGGGTCGATGGGCGTCGGCACGTCGCCCTCGAGCACGATGCGCGCGCCCTGCCGGTCGGGGTCGGGCACCGGAACGGCCGAGAGCAGCGCGACCGTGTACGGGTGCTGCATGTGCCGGAACAGCGCGTCCGTCGGCGCGATCTCGACGATCTGGCCCAAGTACATGACCGCGACCTCGTGCGAGATGTGCCGGACCATCGACAGGTCGTGCGACACGAACAGGTACGTGAGGCCCAGCGACTGCTGCAATTCCTCGAGCATGTTGACGACCTGCGCCTGAATCGACACGTCCAGCGCCGAGATCGGCTCGTCGCAGACGATGAAGTCCGGGCTCGTCGACAGCGCGCGCGCGATGCCGATGCGCTGGCGCTGGCCGCCGGAGAACTCGTGCGGGTAGCGGCTGAGGTGGTCGTCCTTGAGCCCGACGCGCTCGATCAGCTCCCGCGCGCGCTCGAGCCGCTCGCGGTCGGAGCCGCACAGCCCCTGCACGCACATGGGCTCCGTCACGATGCTGCCGATCGTCATGCGCGGGTTCAGCGACGCGTACGGGTCCTGAAAGATCATCTGCATCCGGCGGCGGTAGGGAAGGAGCGCTTCGCCCTCGAGCGGCGCCAAGTCCGTTCCCTCGAACAGTATCTCGCCGGCGGTCGGCTTGTAGAGCCTCACGATCGCGCGCCCGGCGGTCGTCTTTCCGCAGCCGGACTCGCCGACGATCGCGAACGTCTGCCCGCGCTCAACCGAAAAATCGACGCCGTCGACGGCCTTCAGGATGCGCTTCCCGCCGGAAAACAGCCTCCCGCCGACCGGGAAGTGCATCTTGAGCCCCCGGACCTCGATCAGGGCGCTCATGGGCGCACCCCCTTCGGCGCGTGCGCGTGCATCAGGTGGCAGCTCACGCGGTGCGTTTCCGAGAGCACGGTCTCCGGCGCCCCGAACCGGTCGCACACGGGCATCCGGTACCGGCAGCGCGGCGCGAACGGGCAGCCGGGCGGCGGGGCGAGCATGTCCGGCGGCGTGCCGGGGATCGGCTCGAGCTTCCTGCGCTCGCCGTCGAGGTGGCGGGGGATGGAATTCAGCAGCCCCCACGTGTACGGGTGGCGCGGGTCGCGGAAGATCTCGCGCGCGGTGCCCTGCTCGCAGACGATGCCGCCGTACATGACCAGGATGCGCGCGCACATGCTCGCGATCACGCCGAGGTCGTGCGTGATCATGATGACCGACGTGTTGAGCTTGCGCTTCAAATCCGAGAGAAGCTCGAGTATCTGCGCCTGGATCGTCACGTCGAGCGCCGTCGTCGGCTCGTCGGCGATCACGAGCTTCGGATTGCACGCGATCGCCATCGCGATCATCACGCGCTGGCGCATGCCGCCGGAGAACTCGTGCGGGTACTGTTTCAGCCGATCCCCGGCGTCCGGGATGTTCGTCAGTTTCAGAAGCTCCGCCGCGCGCTCCCTCGCCTCCGGGCGGGAGAGATTTTTGTGAAGCCGGAGAGGTTCCGAGAGCTGGTTCCCGATCGTAAATAGCGGGTTCAAGGACGTCATCGGGTCCTGAAACACCATGCCGATCTCGCCGCCGTGGAGCCTGCGAAGCTCCTTGCCGGTCATCTTCAGGACGTCGCGCCCGTCGAAGAGCACCTTGTCGGCCGAGACCTCGGCGTAGTCGGGCAAGAGGCCGGTCGCCGCGAGCATCGTCACGCTCTTTCCGGAGCCGGACTCGCCGACGATGCCGAGCGACTCGCCCTCGTTAAGCGTGAACGACACGCCGCGCACCGCCTGCACGGTGCCGACGCCGATGTGGAACTCGGCGAACAGGTTTTGAATGTCGAGCAACGGCATTTTCCGCGCCACCTACCTTTTCAGGCGCGGGTCGAGCGCGTCGCGCAGGCCGTCGCCGATGAAGTTGAACGAGAACATCGTCACGCAGATCATGAGCACCGGGAAGAACATCATGTGCGGATTCGACAGCAGCGTCGGGATCGCGTCGTTCGCGAGCGTGCCCCAGCTCGCCATCGGCGCCTGTATGCCGATGCCCAGGAACGACAGAAACGCCTCGGAGAAGATCGCGTTCGGGATCAAAAACGCGGTCGACACGATGATCGGGCCCATGGCGTTCGGGATCAGGTGCTTGCGCAGGATGTGCGCGGCCTTCGCGCCGGAGAGCCTGGCCGCGAGCACGTATTCGGAGTGCTTGAGCCGCATGGCCTCGCTGCGCACGACCCGCGCCGTGCGGGTCCACGAGGCGAAGCACAGCGCCAGGATCACGCTGAACATGTTCGAGCCGAGCACCAGCATGAT
>JAAYZL010000136.1 GCA_012514855.1 Clostridiales bacterium | reverse complement strand
GCCTTGACGCCGAACATCTTCGCCGCGAGCGCCACGCCCTGCGCGTGGTTGCCCGCCGACGAGGCGACGACGCCCGCGCGCCTCTCGTCCTCGGTCAGCCGCGAAATCCGGTTGTACGCGCCGCGCAGCTTGAACGAGCCCGTGTGCTGCAATGTCTCGGTCTTCAAAAACACCTCGCGGCCCGCGCCCGACAGCGTCCGCGACGGCACCAGTTCCGTCCGCCGGACGATCCCCCGGAGCCGCTCGCGCGCCTCCAGCACCATTCCGAACGTCACCCCGCTCATCGGCAACCCTCCCGCTCCCGCATCAAAGCATACATCATGATTCCCGCCGCGACCGCCGCGTTCAGCGACTCGGCGCGCCCGCGCATCGGCAGCTTTGCGAGAAAATCCGCCTCCCGGCGCACCTCGTCCGACATGCCGCGCGCCTCGCTCCCGATCACGAGCACAAACCTTTCCCCCAAGTCCGGTATTGGATAGAAGTCGCCCCCGTCGAGCGCCGACGCGACGATCTTATACCCGCGTGACCGCAGTTCCGCGAGCGCCGGGGCGAGCGGCTCCGCCGGAATCGCCGGCAGCCGGAAGCCCGAGCCCATCGCCGCGCGCTGCACCTTCGGGCTGAACGCGTCCGCGCAACCCTCGCCGAACAGCATGCCCTGAAAGCCCGCCGCGTCCGCCGTCCGCCAGATCGTGCCGACGTTTCCGGGGTCCTGCACGCCGTCGAGCGCGGCGAGCCGGTCGGGAGCGTCCGCAAGCGGCGTCAAAGCGGGCAGCTCGAACGCCGCGCACATCGGTTGCGGCGTCTTCGTGTCGCACACGGCCTCGAGGATGCTCCGGGGCACGGTGTGCGCCTCCGGGAAGCTCGAAGAGAGCTCCGTTTCCGCTTCGGAGAGAAGCGCGCGCGGCACGAGCCCCGAGGACAGCGCCTCCCGGAGCATCACCTCGCCCTCGACGAGGAACAGCCCCATGTCCTCGCGCGCCTTCTTCGCCTTCAGCGCGCGCAAGGACGCGATCAGCGGGTTTTTCACGCTCGTGATCCGCACCCGTCTATCCCCTCCGACCATAGCATTTCCTGTAAATTGTAACAGATTCGCGGGGATTGTCAAGAACGGCGCTTGTAATTTCGCGCCGGACGCTATAGAATAATGGATAATCCTACAAGAGCCGGGGAGGTGCGCGGTATGCGCGTCATCGACATCATCCACAGCGACCGCGTGACGGTCTCCTGCGAGCTGTTCCCACCGAAGATCGGGCAGCCGCTTGCGGACATCAAGCGCGTCGTGCGCGAGATCGCGCAACTGCAGCCGTCGTTCATGAGCGTCACCTGCGGCGCGGGCGGCTCGACCGGCGACCACACGGTCGAGGTCGCGCGCGAGGTGCAGGTCGAAAACGGCGTGACCGCGCTCGCGCACATGACCTGCGTGTCGACCGCGCGCGCGGAAATCCTCCAAACGCTCGAAAAGCTCCGCGAGTACGGCGTCGAGAACATCCTGGCAATTCGCGGGGACTTGCCCGAAAACCGCGAGAACCTCCGGATGGACTATCGGCACGCGAGCGACCTGATCGAGGAAATCCGGCGCTTCGGGGGCTTCTCCGTCGGCGGCGCGTGCTACCCGGAGGGGCATCCGGAGTCCGACAGCAAGCGCGCGGACCTCGACGGCATCCGGCGCAAGGTCGACGCGGGCTGCGAGTTTCTGACGACGCAGATGTTCTTCGACAACAACATACTCTACAACTTCCTGTTTCGGCTGCTGAAGCACGGCATACAGGTGCCGGTCATCGCGGGCATCATGCCGGTCACGCGCGAAAAGCAGGTCAGGCGCATCTTTGAGCTCTCCGGGACGACCGTTCCGCCGCGCTTCCGCGCGATCGTCGACCGCTTTTCGGACAACCCGGCCGCGATGAAGCAGGCGGGCATCGCCTACGCGACCGAGCAGATCATCGACCTGATCGCCAACGGCGTCAGCCACGTGCACATCTACACGATGAACCACCCGGACATCGCGGGCAACATCATGCGCAACCTCTCGGAGATATTTCGATGAGCGCGATCCCCGAAAAAGAGGTGCTGCGGTACCTCGGGAACGCAAAACCCGACCAAAGTCTGCTTGAGCTCGTCCGCTCGGTGTCAAACGAACTTCAGTCGGTAATTCGGCCTGCCGGAGTCTCGCGCAGGATGACGATTGCGGTGTCCAAAAAAGCGACCGAAGTCGGCGGTTTTCGCTTCGAGAGCGCGAACCTCGCGAAGAACCTCGCGGGCTGTAATGAGGCGTTCTTCGCCGCGGCGACGCTCGGCGCGAACGCGGATCGGCTGCTGCGCAAGTACGCGGCGCTCGACCTTCCGCGCGCGAGCACTTGGCAGGCCGCGTGCGCGGCGATGCTCGAGCAGTACCTCGACGACATGGAGGGCGGCCTGTTGCCGGCAGACTGCGGTCTGTCTTTGCGCCCCCGCTTCAGCCCCGGCTACGGCGACCTCGACATCTCGAACCAGAGGGCGATGTTTCGGATACTCGACCTCGAGCGGCGGTTGGGGCTTTCGCTTACGGAGGGGTTCATGATGCTGCCGGAGAAGTCGGTGACGGCGATCATCGGCATCGGGGAAAAGCGCCAGAAGCCCGCGCCGGACTGCGCCGCGTGCCCGAAAAAAGACTGCGCTTCAAGGAGGGACGGCGATGCGGAATCTCCGCGATAGGCTCGGAAAGGAACTCCTGATCATAGACGGCGCGATGGGCACGATGCTGCTATCGCGCGGCCTGGGTCTGGGCGAGCTTCCCGAGCGGATGAACCTCACCGCCCCCGGGGTCGTCCGGGAGGTGCACGCGGCCTACCTCGAGGCCGGCGCGGACATCCTCGAGACGAACACCCTCGGCGCAAACCGACTGAAGTACGGAAACGACCTCGCGCGCATCTGGTCCGCGGGCGTCCGCGCCGCGCGCGGGGCGATAACAGACTCCGGTCGGGACGCGTATGTCGCCGCGAGCGTCGGACCGCTCGGCAAGCTGCTCAGGCCGATGGGCGACCTGCCGTTCGAGGACGCGTATTCGCTGTTCCGGGAGGTTGCGACCTGTGCGGCGGAGGCCGGCGCGGACGCGCTGCTGTTTGAGACGTTCACCGACATCTACGAATTGAAGGCCGCGCTGCTCGCCGCGAAGGACGCGTGCGCGCTGCCGGTCATGGCGACGATGACGTTCGACGGGGCCGGGCGGCTGCTGACCGGCGCGGACGTCGTCGTCGCGGCGACGGTCGCGGAGTCGCTCGGCGCGGACGTCGTCGGCTTCAACTGCGGGCTGGGCCCGAAGCAGCTCCTTCAGTTCCTGCCCGCGCTCGTCGAAACGGCGGGCGTTCCGATCGCCGTGAACCCGAACGCGGGGCTCCCGGTGATCGTCAACGGCCGCACCGAGTTCAACGTATCGCCCGAAGAATTCGCGGAGGACGCGAAAAAGCTCGCCGAGGGCGGCGCGTCGCTGCTCGGCGGTTGCTGCGGCACGACGCCCGAGCACATCCGGGCGCTGAAAAACGCGCTCCACGGCTTCCAGCCGAAACCTCCCGAGAAAAAGCGGCACACGATCGCGACCTCCTACGCGGCCCGCGCCGAGTTCGGCATGGGGCCGGTATTGATCGGCGAGCGCATCAACCCGACCGGCAAGCCGGACCTTAAGCGCGCGCTGCGGGAGAACGACATGGGCTACATCCTGCGCGAGGGCGCCAGGCAGGCGGACGCGGGCGCGGACGCGCTGGACGTCAACGTCGGCCTTCCGGGCATCGACGAGCGCGAGCTGCTTCCGCGCGCGGTCGAGGAACTGCAGTCGGTGCTGCCGACGCCGCTGATGATCGACACCGCGAACGTCGAGGCGATGGAGCGCGCCGCCAGGCTCTACAACGGCCGTCCGATCCTGAACTCCGTCAACGGAAAGCGGTCGTCGATGGACCAGGTGTTCCCGATCGCGAGGCGCTACGGCGCGCTCGTCGTCGCGCTGACGCTGGACGAGGGCGGCATCCCCCAAACCGCGGAGGGACGCGTCAAAATCGCGGAAAAGATTCTTGCCGAGGCGGAAAAATACGGCCTGGGGCGGGAATCGCTGATCTTCGACACTCTCGCGATGTCCGTGTCGACCGGCGGCGGCGCGCTCGCGGCGCTCGGCGCGCTCGACGAGATCCGGCACCGCATCGGCGCGCACACGTCGCTCGGCATCTCGAACGTGTCGTTCGGGCTGCCGGCGCGCGGGAAGCTGAACGCGGCGTTTTTCGCGGCGGCGCTCGCGCGCGGGCTGAGCGCGGGCATCTTAAACCCGCTCGACCGCGAGCTGATGGACGCGGTGCACTGCCACAACGCGCTGACCGGGCTCGACGCGGACTGCTCGAAGTACGTCGCGCGCTTCGCGGGCGCTTTAAAGGCGGAGCCCGCCGCCCCCGCCGCCCCCGCCGCGGAGATGCCGCTCCGGGAGGCGGTCGTCCGCGGACTGCGGGACGCCGCGCGCGCAGCCGCCGGGCGGGAACTGTCCGCGGGCCGCGCGCCGATGGCGTTGATCGAGGAGGAGCTCGTGCCGGCGCTCAACGAGGTCGGCGAGGGATTCGAGAAAAGGACCGTGTTCCTGCCGCAGCTTCTGATGAGCGCGGACGCGGCGAAGGCCGCCTTCGAGGTCGTGCGCGCGAAGATCGCCGCCGCGGGCGGGGAGCGGCCGAGCCGGGGCAGGATCGTGATCGCGACCGTCCGGGGCGACATCCACGACATCGGCAAGAACATCGTGCGCGCGCTGCTGGAGAACTATGGTTACTCTGTAACCGACCTCGGCAGGGACGTCGCGCCGGAAATGGTCGTCGAAGCGACGCTTCGGGAAAACGCGCCGCTCGTCGGGCTTTCGGCGCTCATGACGACGACGGTCGAGAGCATGGAGGAGACGATCCGGCTGCTCAAACTGTCGACCTCCGCGAGGGTCATGGTCGGCGGCGCGGTGCTGACCGAGAACTACGCGAGGAAGATCGGCGCGGATTTCTACGCCAGGGACGCGATGGCGGCGGTGCGCATCGCCGGCGAGGTCTTTCCCACGGGAAATTGAACCGATGCGCCGCCGGATTCGTCCAATAGCAAACGGACATTGGGAGGAATTCAAATGAGGCGAATGCTTGCCTTTCTGCTCGCGGCCGCTCTGCTCGCGGGCCTTTCGGCCTCCGCGGAGGGGTTCTGGAGCTTTGACGCGCCGCCGGCGTACGAGGGCTTTGCCGAAACGCTCTACGTCGTCAACTGCAAGGAATACGTGACGCTGCGCTCCGAACCGGACACCGACGCGGCGGCGCTCGCGCACGTGCCGCTCGGCGCGGCCGTCGAATATTACGGCTCAACCGCCGGCTCCTTCTACGAGGTCATGTACGACGGCATGATCGGCTACGTGCTCTCGAAGTACCTCTCCGAGGTGCCGGGCACCGTCCCCCCCTCCGGCGGCGCGCGCCTCGCGAAGGACGCGGGCTGGGGGCGGCTCTCGACCTCCGAAATCGAGGTCTACGCGTCCAGCGAGCACGTCGACCAGTACGGCTATTACTCGGCCGAGAACGCCAACGACGCGAATTCCTCGACCACCTGGGCCGAGGGCGCGCGCGGCGTCGGCGAGGGCGAGTGGCTTTCGCTGTTCTTCGAGGAGCGCGAGATCGTCGGCTTCGCGATCCGCGCGGGCTACCAGAAGTCGTCCGATACCTATGGCAACAACGCGCGGCCGAAAAAGATCCGCGTGTCGGTCGCCGGGCAGGACGGCATGGCGGTGACGCTCAAGGACACGCGCGACGAGCAGATCGTGCTGTTCGACCGGCCGGAGACGACGGACTATTTGTCGATCGAGATCGCGAGCGCCTACAGCGGCACGCAGTATGCGGACACCTGCATCACGGACGTGAGGATACTGCTCGCGGACTGATCGTCCCTGAAAAATCCGCGCCCCGATCGACGGACGATCGGGGCGGTTTTCATGCAAAAATGTGTGTCGTTGCGCCCTATGCCAAGGGCATGGCGATCATGGTCAGCTTTTCGCTTTCGGGATATTCGGGGCCGTTGTAATAATACTCATACGAAATTCCCAGAGGTTTCAGCTCGTTTTCTTCCATCCACCGGGCCATCTCATTGTAGACGGGTCCCATTTCCGCGTAAGCTCCGCGATACATGCAAAACGCGATTTCCCCGGCCGGAATGGACCCCGATTTTATCTCCGCGCTTCCGGGAAGCGTTTTTGCGACCGGGAAGCCCATCTCCACATCGAGGTTTTCCATATCCATGTTGTGATAGGCGACGTAGGGCACCTCCGAGAGGCGCTCCCCGAGCTCCGCCAAATGCGCGGCCAGTTTCCCGTAGCCCCCACCGATCAAAACCGGCAGGTCCCGGACGCTTGCCGTGGTTCTGATGAACAGGGTCGGCTGTTCTCTTCTCCGAAGAATCTCGATATTGGATATTCTGGGCATTGTCGCACCCCCCAAGCCTCATACTCCCGCATCCGGATTATAACACAAAAGCAACCCGTCGTTCAAGTGCGGTCCCCGGATTTTTCACTCCCCTCCCCGCCAGCGGAAGTCGTCCTCCTTGTCGTTGAGCAGCTGCAGCGCCTTGAAGATCTCCTGCATCTTCGCGTCGGTCTTCGTGATGACGTCCGCGCAATTTCGAAGTTCGTCGACGATGAACGACGGCACCTCGTCGGACGACTTGTAGCGCAGGCCGTGCTCGAGCGTCGCCCAGAAGTCCATCGCGACGGTGCGGATCTGTATCTCGACCGGGATGAACACCTTGCCCTGCGAAAGATACACCGGCACGTCGACGACGATGTGCAGGCTCCGATATCCGTTCGGCTTCGGCTGCTTGATGTAGTCCTTTTCAAAGATCAGCGATATGTCGTCCTGGGAGAGCAGCAAACTCGCGATCAGGTAGATGTCGTCCACATAACAGCAAACGACCCGCACGCCCGCGATGTCGTGCAGGTGCTTTTTCGCGCTGGTGACGGTCATCGGTTGGCCGATGTCGTTGAGCTTCTTCATGATGCTCGGCAGCGTCTTGACCCGGCTCTGTATGTGGTGGATGGGATTGTGCTTGTGGCGGTACTGGAACTCCGTGTCGAGCGTCTCCAGCCGGGCGCGGATTTCGCGGATTGCGCCCATGTAGACGTTCTGTATCTGCTGGTAGTTGCGAAATTCCTCCGCGAACGCCGCGTCGACGGGGTTCATTCCGTGCTCCAACTGGAATTGCCTCAGGATCATGTGGCTGTCGTCCATCAAACCTGTTCCTCCGGTTTCTTCTCTGAGCGGCGCGGCAAGGGCATTCCGACAGCGCGCCGCATGCCATTTGGACAAGCGCCGCCGCGCGACGGCCGTCCCGTGGGCGACCCCCGCCTGTCCTAACCCCATCATAGCACATTCTCCGGATGAAATCAACACAAATCACGGCACAAAGTTCAGCGCGTCGCTGGGGCTTTGCACCTGTATGAACGAATCCGGCACGGAGCCCACGAGTATGCTCTCCGCCATCAGCGCCGAGATGCGCACCGTCACGAGCTTCGCGCCCGTCGGGATCACGATGCGGACGGTCGCGGTCGCCTCAAGGCTGATCTTGTGGCGCGTCTGGTTGATGCCGGCGGTCTCGAACTCGGTCACGAAGTTCGTGTGGACGGTGCCGACCGGCAGAATC
>JAAYZL010000135.1 GCA_012514855.1 Clostridiales bacterium | reverse complement strand
CCTGTTTACGGAAGCCGCGCCGATGATCAATCGGGACTTGGCGCTACCAGACAAACGGCAGGATTCGGTATCCGACCCTTTTTTTGTAGTCCGAATATCCGGGGAGCCCTTCTTCCAACACCTTTTCTTCGTTTTTGATCCTCTTAACCATGATAACGGGATACAAAAGGAAAATAAAAAACGAGAACAGGGAACCCAATATCAGCGGCATGGTCAGGAACAGAAATATTGTAGCCGCATACATCGGATGCCGAACGATGCCGTACAGCCCCGTATCGATGATCTTTTGCTCTTTTTGTATTTCTATCGTCCTGGACAAATACGTATTTTCCCGAAGAACTTCCGCAAACAAAACATATGATAAAAGAAACGTGATGCCCGCCGCAATCACAACCCACTTCGGCAAAACCATCCAGCAAAAACGATAATCCAAGCCTGCGACGACAAAGCCGCAGATGAACATCAGTCCCCCCAGCAAGATAACGGTTTTCTGCTCGGATTCTTTTTCCTTTGCGTTCAAACGCTTCCGCAATAGGCCGGGATTTTTCATCATCAAAACAACCCCGGCAATAAGCATGGGAACAAACAGCAACCCCATGAATAGCCAGGCGTTCCAGAAATCCATCGTCCCCGCCGGAACGAACAAGAGAACCGCCGTCAGCAAAATGCCCGACAGAAATTTCCCGGCCGCCTGCATAAACAACTTTATATCCACCTGTGGATTCCTCCGCAAAACTCCCGCTTATCTTCGGGAGACGATCAGCCGAACCGCGTCGTGGAGGTTTCGTATCTCGATCTCGAAGGCGCCCTGCTGGTACTCGCCGTCGAGCGTCCACGCCATCTCGGGGTCGGCCTCGGCGGCGATGCGCCCGGCGGACACGAAGCGCAACAACTCGTTGTCGTAGTTTTGCCGCTGCAGCGCCGCCGCCGCGAGCACGAGCTGGCCGATGTGCTCCGGCGCGCGCACGAGCAGCATCTCGAACTTGCCGTCGTGCAGATCGACGCGCCGCGGGTCGAAGCGCAGCACGCCGCCCATCGACGTCGAGTTGCTGACGGTTCCGAAGATGTAGTCCTCCTCGAAGTGTTCGCCGTCGGCCTCGAACGAGACGCGGTACGGCCGGATTCGGGCGACGTCGCGCACGCCCTCCAAGATGTACGCGAGGTGCCCGAGCACGTTCTTGACCTGCTGCGGAGCGGCGTACGCGGCGCGCGTGAACGCGCCGAACGACGCGGTGTAGGCGAAGTGCCGCCCGTTGAAGGAGCCGACGTCGATGTAGATCGCCTCGCCCTCGACGACGTTGCGCGCGGCCTTCAGGAGGTCGTTGGAGAGGCCGTAGCTCGCCGCGAGGTCGTTCGTCGTGCCCGCGGGGATGTAGCCGAGCGGCCGGTCGAACCCCGACCCGACGAGGCCGGAGATGACCTCGTTGAGCGTCCCGTCGCCGCCGATGCACACGATGCGCGCGAACTCCCCGGCGCGATTGAGCACCGCGCCGCGCGCGTCGCCGCGCGCGGAGGTCTTGTAGAGCTCCGAGGGCATCCCGTCGCGCTCGAGAATCTGCCTGATCTCGTCGATGTGCCGCTCGGCCTGCCGCTTTCCCGCGAGGGGGTTCAACACGATCAGTTGCCTCTCCATGCGCAATCCCCCTTCCCCGCCCATTATAGAGGAGCGGAAGCCGCTTGTCAAACCGGAAGCGCGCCCCCTCCCCAAAAAATGAACCCGCCGGAAACCGGCGGGCCGATGGGAAGACCTCTGCTACTTCGCAGCCTTCGCCTTCTCGGCGAGGGCCGTGAAAGCGCCGGGATCGCTGATGGCGAGCTCGGACAGCACCTTGCGGTTGATGTCGACGCCGGCGACCTTCAGGCCGTTGATCATCCGGGAATAGCTCAGGCCGTTCGCGCGCGCGCCCGCGTTGATGCGGGCGATCCAGAGCCTGCGGAAGTCGCGCTTTTTCTGCTTGCGGCCTACGTACGCGTAGCGCAGCGAACGGCGAACCTGCTCGCTGGCAGCGCGGTACTGCTTGCTCATCGCGCCAAAGTAGCCCTTGGCCAGCCTCATTACCTTGCGACGCTTTTTCAGGGCGTTGACGGCCCTCTTTACTCTTGCCATTTCGGATTCGCCTCCTTACTTATACGGAATGAGTTTTTTCACGGTCTTCGCCTCGGCGGTCAGATAGGCCGCCTTGCGAAGGTTGCGGGTGCGCTTCGTGGGCTTCTTCGTAAGAATGTGGCGCTTGAATGCCTGCGCGTGTTTCACCTTGCCGCCCTTGGTGAGGTTAAACCGCTTGGCCGCACCCTTGTGGGTCTTCTGCTTGGGCATGGGTAGTCCCTCCTCTCGTCCTGGGATGCGCGAAGTTTTTAATTTTGTTCGCGCGGAGCGATAATCATCGACATGTTGCGACCTTCGATCAAAGGCATGCGCTCCACGTTTCCGAATTCCTTGATCCGCTCGGCAAACTGCTTCATGACCTCGCGCCCGATCTCCGAGTGGGTGATCTGGCGGCCGCGGAAGCGGATGGTCACCTTGATTTTGTTGCCGTCCTTCAGGAACTTCACGGCGTTTCTGTACTTCACGTCGACGTCGTGATCCTCGATGGTCGCGGAAAGGCGCACTTCCTTGATGGAGATGACCTTCTGATTTTTGCGAACCTCACGCTCGCGCTTGGATTGTTCGAAGCGGAACTTGCCGTAGTCCATCATCTTGCACACCGGCGGACGCGCCTGCGGCGCGATCTTTACCAGATCGAGCTGGCGCTCCTCGGCCAGACTCAGCGCCTGCGCCGTGGGCATGATGCCAAGCTGTTCGCCGTTCTGATCCACCACTCGAACTTCGCGGTCGCGGATTTCCTCATTAATCATGAGATCGTTGATAGAGACGCACCTCCTGTTTTTCAATGTCGAAGCGCAACAAAAAATGAGTGGCATACAACGCCACTCTCCCGACGCACCCGCGCCGACGGGATTTCCCGTATGAGAACCCTGGCTGGCGTTGGCCGCCGGGTGAGAAGTGGTCGCTTCTGCTTTGCCTTAAGAGTATAGCACATTCCGGCACCGCTGGCAAGCAATGGGCATGTAAAATTTGCGCTCAAGTGCGCTCGCGGAGCCGGTCGTAGAAGTCCGCGATCTGTTTTCCGTCGACGAGCGCGTGGTTGACGAGCACCGAGAGCGGCAGAATCTTCCTCCCGTCCCGGTCGAAGTATTTGCCCCAGGTGATCCGCGGGTTCGAGTCGGCCGGGCGCGGCACGGGCTGGACGAGCGCCGTGTACGACATCCACGGGAGGCACGAGATAAAGAACAGCGCCTCGACCCCGACCTCCTCGCGCAGCGCGCCGGATTTTATCGCCTCGGCCTGCCGCTTGGCGGTCTCTTCGAGGAACTCCGGAAGCGGAAGCGAGGGATCGGAAGCGCAGTAGACGTACGTGCCGTCCGGCTTCATCACCGTGTGCGAGGTCGGGCAGCGCGCGTACTCGACGATTCCGTCGCCGCGGATGCGCTGGCGGAAGCTCGGGACGTCGTTCGCCGCGTTCCCGGCCGCGTGCAGAAGCGTCAGGAAGAACGGATTCCCCTGCTCCTTCGCCCGGCGGACGACGTTCGTCACGTCGACCTCGGCCGTCAGCCCCACGTACGGGTACGCCATCGCGCGGAAGTAATCGAAGTGCGCGCGGCGGGGGTAGGTCCTCATGTCGATCTCCCTGTACTCCATGCGCGCCTCCTACCGCCTGCGGACGAAAATCCCCACGCCGGAAAAGATCGCGAACATCAAAGCGTTGACCGCGACAACGCACGCGCCGGCGGGCATCTTTTCAAAGTAGCTGCTGACGAGTATGCCGCCCGCGAAGCACACGACCGCGATTACCACCGAGCCGATCGCGACGTCGCGGAAGCGCGAGAACACGCGCATCGACGTCAGCGGCGGGAAGATGATCAGGCTCGAGATCAGCATCGTGCCCATCATGCGCATGCCGATGACGATCGTCACCGCCGTGAGCAGCGCGAGCAGCGTGTTCAGCGCGCCGACCCTCGTGCCGGTCGCCCGCGCGAACGTCTCGTCGAAGGTCACGGCGAACACGCGGTGGTAGAGGAACACGAAGATCGCGAGCACGGCCACGCACAGCGCGATCGACACGGCGACGTCCGAGTTCGTCAGCGCGAGGATCTTTCCGAACATGTAATCGCTGACCTCGCCCATGCCCTTCGTCATCGAGATCACCATGACGCCCAGCGCGACCGCCGTCGTCGAAAAAAGCGCGATCGCCGCGTCGCCTTTTATCCGCGTGCGCTCGTTGATCCGAAGCAGCGCGAACGCCGCGAGCATGACGCCCGGAATCGCGACCGACAGCGGCGCCAGGTTTGCCGCCGCCGCGACGGTCAGCGCCGAGAACCCGACGTGCGACAGGCCGTCGCCGATCATCGAGTAGCGCTTGAGCACCAGGCTCACGCCGAGCAGCGCCGCGCACAGGCTGACCAAAGCTCCCACGACGAGCGCGCGCTGCATGAACGGATAGCGAAGGTAGGAGAGCACCGTCTCAAGCATGCGTGAGCCTCCATTCCTGATATTCCGGGAGCGTGCCGTTGAACCGCACGGAGCGCTCGAGCACGATCACGCGGTCGGCGCCCTTGAGCGCTTCCTCGACGTCGTGCGAGATCGTGAACACCGCCATCCCCCGCTCGCGCTTCAGATTGCCGACGGCCCTGTACATCTCCTCGGTCGCCTGCGGGTCGAGCCCGGAAACCGGCTCGTCGAGCATCAGCAGCTCGTCCGCGGCGCACAGCGCGCGCGCGAGCAGCACCCGCTGCTGCTGGCCGCCGGAGAGCGTCGGGTACGCCTTTTTGCGCAGTTCCCCGATGCCGAGCGCGCGCATGGCCTCCAGCGCGCGCGCCTTTTCCGCCTGCGAGTAGCGCATCCGGAGCCCCATGCGGTTGATGAGCCCCGAGCGCACGACCTCCTCGACCGACGCCGGAAAATCGCGCTGCGCGACCGTCTTTTGCGGCATGTAGCCGACGCGGTCGCGCCGGAAGCCGTCGCCGAAGCGTATCTCGCCCGCCTTCGGCCGGACGAGGCCGAGCATCGCGCGCATCAGCGTGGACTTTCCGGAGCCGTTGCTCCCGAGCAGCACCGCGTACTCGCCCTTTTCGACCTTCAGGTTCACGTTTTCGACGGCCGGATGGCCCTCGAAGCTGACAGTCACGTCGCTGAGCTCAATCAGAGCAGCCATCGCGCTTCCCTCCCAGGCAGTTTTCGCACAGCCCGACGAGCACGCTCTCGCGCGGCTCGATCGCGAAGCCGTGCTCCGCGCGCATGTGCCGGCCGAGGCGCGAGACCATCTCGCAGTCGACGTGAAACATGTCCCCGCACTGGCGGCACATCATGTGAAAGTGGTGGTCGCAGTCCGCGTCCTCGCCGAGATATTGGTAGCGCGCGAGCCCCTGCGCGTTCAGGTATTTGCGCGCGGCCCTCTGCTGGCACAGCGCCTCGAGAAAGCGGTAGGCCGTCGTGTGGCCGACGCGCACGCCCTCCTTCCCCATGCCGTCGACGAGCTCCTCCGCCGAGAAGCTCTGCATCGCGCGGTCGGCGAGAAAGCGCGTCATCTCCTGCTTTTGCTTGGTATTGTACTCGCCGCGCATGTCACTCCAGTCCCTTCTTGAGCGCCTCGACGTTGCGCCGCATCAGCGTCAAATACGTCTCCCCCGCCTCGAACTCCCTCTGCGTCACGTTCTGGCACGAGTGCATCTTCACGATCTCCGCGCCGGTCTGCTCCTTTACGGCCCGCGCGATGTCCTCGGTGCTCATCTCGATCACGTAGACGATCGGCACGCCGTCGTCCTCGACCGCCTTGATGATGGACGCGACCGCCTGCACGCTGGGCTGCACGTCGTCCGAGCAGCCCGCGAACGCGGAGCGGTAGGTCAGGCCGTACTCGCGCGCGAAGTACAGAAACGGGAAGCGGTCGGCGAACACGAGCTCCGTGCGCGCGGCGCCGTCGACGACCTCGCGGAACGAAGCGTCGAGCGCGACGAGTTCTTGGTCATACGCGGCGGCGTTCGCGCGGTAGAGCTCAGCGTTTCCGGGATAGACCGTCGAGAGCGCCTCCCCGACGGTTTTCAGCATCGCGCGCATGTTGACGGGCGACGTCCAGATGTGCTCGTCGTAGGAGATGTCCTCGTGCCCGTGCTCCTCCCCGTGCCCGTGCTCCTCCTCGAGCGCCTCGACGCTGTCCATCAATCGGACGACCGCCAGGCCGTCCGCCGCCCGGAGGATTTCGTCCGCCCAGGCGTCGCCGTGGCCGCCGATGTAGACGAACACGTCCGCGCCGTAGAGCGCCATCGCGTCGGCGGGCGTCGGCTCGTACATGTGCGCGTCCGTGCCGGGCCGGATCAGCAGCGTCAGCCCCTCCTCCGTGCCCATTACCCGCCGCACGAGGTCGTAGCAGGGGAAATCCGTCACGACAATACTGCCCGCCCGCTGGGCGCTGCCCGTCCGCTGGGCGCTGTCCGCCTGCTGGGCGCTGCCCGCCCGCTGGGCGCTGCCCGCCCGCTGGGCGCTGCCCGCCCGCTGGGCGCTGCCCGCCTGCTGGGCGCTGCCCGCCTGCTGGGTGTCCCCCATCGCCGCGCAGCCGCCGAGCAGCAAAAAAGCAGCCGCCGCAAGCAGCAGAACCGCCGCAAGCAACAGGCCGATCAATTTCTTCATGGCGCCCTCCAAATCGAATTCCAAATTCAAATTCATAATAACCGCTCGGCCTTATTCTGTCAAGTTAGGATTTTGAATATACAGGGGAATAAAAAACTCCGGCAGAGCGCATCTGCCGGAGCGGGCGGTAACGGGAGCGGGCGTTTGGGTCAGAGCATGACCTGCTGAACCCACGGAACCATGTCGCGGTATTCCGACATTCTGAACACATAGAGAAAGTAGTACAAAAACCCGCTGTACGCGCACATGAAGATCGACACGCCGAACGCGACCCAGCCGAGCACGAGCCCGGTGACCGCGATGCCCTGCTTATTCCTCGCGGCGCGCTTCCTTCCCTTGCTGGCGCAGATGACCGCCGGAATCGACAGCAGAAACCCCAGTGCGCACGCAAACGGTATGTGCGCGAACACCGCCGCGATGATGCCGAGCACCAGCCCCGCGACCGCGATCCCTCCCCCGTTGTCGGGAACCCTTGCCTCCATCATGTCCCTCTCCTCAGACATCCCCGTCCCTCCTTCCCAGATTCGAAACGCGCGAGCGCATCCCCTCGGCAATTCTCTGAAGTTCGTCCCCGTCCGGCCGCCCCTGCGAGGACAGCGTTTCGGGCGCGCCCGCGCGGACGACCGTGCCGCCGAGCCAGAACGGTCTAAGCCTAACGTGCACCGGCACGACCGGCAGCCCCGTTTCCAGCGCGAGCATCGCAAAGCCCGGCTGAAACGCGCGCACAACGCCGTCGCGCCCTATTTTCCCCTCGGGGAAGAAAACGATCCAGTCGCGCCGGCCCAACCCCTTCGCGATCGAGTGCAGTTCGTCGATGGGCATCCTGCCGGGGCGCATCCGAACCGCGCCCATCGCCGACAGGAACGCCCTGCACACCCGCGGGCAGTGGAACAGCCGGTCGGACGCGGGAAAGTACAGCCTCCGGTTGGGAAACAGCTCGACCAGCAGCGCCCCGTCCCACATGGACGTGTGGTTTACGCAGAGGACCGCCTTGTCAAGCCCCCGAAACCCCCGCGCCCGCGGCCGGAAGGCGATGGTAAAGAACGGCAGCGCGATCAGCTTGACCGCTCGCGCGAACCACATCAGGCGTCGACGCCCTTCGCTTCCGGGGCGTAGTTCCTGCGCATGCCGAACGACAGCATAAACGACAGCACGCACGCCGCGGCGACGATCAGCGGCACGATCTCGATGCCCGCCTGCGCGTTTCCGCCGATCGAGATCGACTTCACGTTCAGGTAGACGACGCCCGTCGAGACGGCGGACGCGACCTGCGTGACGAGCCCCTGCACCGCGAAGTACATCGCCGAGTGGTCCTTGCCGGTCGATCGCAGTTCGTTCGCCGCGATCTGCGAGGAGATCTGGTACGGCACCGCGAAGAACGCGCCGATCGAGAAGCTGCCGATCGTCGAGCCCGTGATGCCGATCATGAGCCTGACGAGCCACCGGCCCTCGCCGGGGAAGAACAGCGTCGACGCGAGCTCGAAAAACAGCATCGCGACCGCGAACGCCAGGAGCGCCGCCTGGAACGCGAACCGCGTCGAGCGCTTCCGCTGGATGTGGTTGTACCACAGGAGCATCAGCGGCACCGGCGCGAACGCGGCGGTGTTCATCACCGTGATCTGCCAGCCCTGGAGCTGCATCGCGCCGGCGGCGAGCGTTCCCTGTCCGGCGAGGAACATCATCAGCCCGAAGTGCAGGAAGAACAGCGGCACGAGCCAGTTCCGAAAATCCCTGTGCGCGAACGTGCGCTTCAGGCTCTCGAGGAACGGCACCCTCGCCTCCGGGCGGTTCAGCGACCCGTCCTCCTTCACGAGGAACTGCGGGATCAGCATCGTCAGCATCAGCGGCATGCAGCCGAGCACGATCTGCTTGATCGAAAAGCCCATCGAGACGAACATCGGCAAGAGCGCGTAGGCAACCGAGTAGTTGACCGTGTCGAAAAACGCCTTCCAGCCCGCGAGCTTCGCGCGGTCGCGGCCGTCCGAAACGATGTGCGCGTAGCAGCCGTAGTAGGACACGAGGCACAGCGTGTACGACGAGAAGAACACGAGAAGCACCGCAAAGGTCGCGATCGCGTTGAATACGCTCGACGCCTCCGCCCTGAGCGGGTGCCAGAGCAGCGCGTAGGCCGCGACCATCGGCACGAACCCGATCAGCATCGAGAGCCTGCGCTTCCCGTACTTCGCGCGCATGCTGTCCGTCACAAACGCGAGCGGTATGTCGATCGCGCCGTCGATCACCTTCGCGAGCGTGAACAAGACGCTGAACAGCCCGACCGCGACCAGCGGCGCCGCGGTTCCCGAGAGGCTCCACTTGTCGAGGTTCTCGACGATGCCCGCCGGGACGAGCGCGTTGAGCAGGTACGCCGTCACCAGCGTCATCAGCAGGTTCGGGCCGAACCCCGAGGCCGAAAACAACACGAGCCGCCAACCCTTGAGCTTCCTCATCACTACTTCCCTCCATGTCCTTCGATGTTGAGCGCCGCGTCCCGGACGGTGAGGTATGCCGACCGCTCGCCGTCGGGAATGGTTATGCCAAATTCCCGCTCGATCCGGCTCAGCAGACCCGCGTACAGGAAGCTGTCGCCGCCGAGGTCGAACAGGAAGTGGTCATGGAAGCCGATACCCGCCTCGTTCCTCTGCAGAGCGTCCGCGAACAGCGCGCGCACGCGGCCCGAGAGCCGGGCCCCCGGCGCGTCCTCCGCCGTCCCCGGCGTCAGGCGGACAAAGCGGGCGGGGCAGCCGCGAAGCAGAGACGCGACCGCGTCCCGGTTCACCTCGCCCTTCGCGCCGGAGCGGAACGGGACGTCGGTGCGGTAGACCGCCTGAATCCTGCGCGACAGAGGCAGGAGCGCGTTCAGATTCCGGACGCCGGACAAAAGCGGCTCGGCGCTCGCGTTCGAGTCCATCTCCGCCGCCAGCGCGAGGCCGCGGCCGTCCGGGGAGAGTATCGCGCACAGCGAGCGCGCGCCGGGCGTCCCCTCGAGCGGCTCCTCGAGCTCCGCCGG
>JAAYZL010000134.1 GCA_012514855.1 Clostridiales bacterium | reverse complement strand
GAGCGATATGTCGCCCGCCTGGATGCCTTCATTTGCTTTGAGCTCGATGTCCGAGTCCACCGCCGTCACGGAGCCCAGCGCGATGCCGCCGCCGAGTGCGTTGGCGGCAAACGGGCTGTCGTTGAGCGAGACGTCGCCCGCCTCGATGCCGGCCGCTTCGAGGTCGATTCTTTCCGAATCCTCCGCCGTTACGTCGCCCAGCTTGATGCTGCCGCCGCTGCTGCGGGTGATGGCGGTGAACGCGCTCTCGCCAAGCTCCACGTCGAGCGCCGTGATGCTCCCCACCGCGTCGAGCGAAACGTCCGATCCCTCGAGGGCGCTCACATTGTTAAGCGCTATGCCGACGCCCGTCTCGGGGTCTTTGCCCGCGGTCGCGGTGAACGGGCTCTCTTCGAGCGCCACGTCGCCCGCCGTGATGCTGCCGACCGCCGTGAGCGAAACGTCCGATCCGGCGGCGGCGGTCAAATTGCCCAGCGCTATGCTTCCGCCGTTCGCGGTGGCGGTGAACGGGCTGTCGTCGAATTCCATGTTGAGCGCCGTGATGCTGCCGCTGGCGGTCAACGAAATCTCCGAGTCCGCGGCGGCGGTCAGATTGCCGAGCGCGATGCCGCCGGCGGTCGCGACGACGGTGAGCGGGCAATCGTCGAGCACCACATTGCTGAGCGCAACGCTTCCGCCGGCCTCTATGCGCGCGGCGGAGCCGTCCTCGCCTTTGATGGCCGGCTTGGCCGCGCCCATGCCTTCGGCGGCGATCACGCGGACGTCGCGGTTGGCGGCCAGGAGGACTTCGCCGAGCACGACGTCGATCCACTCGCCGACGATGTCGACCCCCGCCCGGATCGTCAGCCCCGCCTTGTCGTCGTCGGACAGGCCCTCCACCTCGATGCCCTTGAAGGTCACGCTTCCGGTCACCGCGTTCACTTCGAGCACGGCGCCAAGAATATGGATGTCCTCGTCGAAGGCGATGTCGCCGACCAGCACCTGGAGGTACGTATCGGTGATGATCGTATTGTCGGTTTCGTCCTCGTAGTCCTTGAGCAGAATCTTTCCGAGCACGAGGACGCTCATCGGGCTGGGCGACGCTCCGATCGACCCGCTCGAGTGCGCGACGAACTCGAGGTTGTTCAGCGCCTCGATGTTGAATCCGACGGGAAGGAACCTGCCGTCCAGCATCGACCCCTGCGGGTCCCCCATCGCGATGCGCACGTTGTTGCCGCGGATGTAGCCGATCTTATAATCCGTCTCCTCGACCTCCACGCTGGCCTGATCGCCGATCTTGCTGTCGAGCACGGTGACCGTGCCGTCCATGCTGACCCGCGTCCCGTCGCTCAGCGTGTACACGATGTCCACGATGCGCCCGGAGCCGTCCGCGAGCACGGTGATCTCGATCGTCAGGTAGCCGCTGACCAGCGTGGTGGTGACGTCACAGGGCGCTGTCTCGCCGGTGACTTTGTCGATCACGCGGGTCTCGCCCTCGTCCGTCCAGGTGTATATCAGGCCGGAGCTGATCAGCACCCACCCGGACTCCTCCTTGCGGTAGTAGCGGCCCTGCACGTCGACCGCGATGCCGCCGAGTTCCTCGCCGGTCAGGTTCTCGAGCATCACATTCTGCGCGCCCCCGGCGCCCGTGTCCGAGTACTTGAACGTGATCTTGGGCGCGAACGACGACGCGCCCGACGCGTTGACCAGGTTTTCCATAAACAGCCTGTCGGACGTGTAGCGGATCTTGCCGTTGACCACGCCGTACGCCGCGGTGAAGAGGGCCTTGTGGGTGGCTCCGTTCATATGAACCTGGTATTCGCCGAAGTTCAACGAGTCCTCGTTTATATTGCGAACGACCCGGAACGCCACGACGGTGCCGTCCTCGTGCACGTACACCCCGGGAGCGATCCTGTATCCGTCGCCGGCCTTTATGTTGTTGCTGGGCAGCGCGACCTTCCTGAGCGGCGCGCCCGAAACCTGCCCGGTAAACGCGATGTTGCGGACGCTCCCGGTGTCGAAGCCCACGTGGTAATAGCTGTTGCTCCCCGTCTTGCCGACCGTCAGCGATGCCGGCCTGGCCACGGCGCACGCGAGCAACGCGTTGTGGGGGGCGTCGACCAGTTCTTCTAGGATGAAGAAGTAATCCCTGTCCAGCACTCCCGTTGTGCCCAAATAATCGAGCTCCATGCCCTGCGGCAGAATGTAGACGCCTCCGTACGTCTCGTACGCGAGTGGTTTCGTCAGCATTGTGGCGCCGGCTTTGATGCCGTACTCGAGCGTGTCTTCATCGGGATCGTACACCAAATACAAATTGTCGATCCCGAAGAACGGCACCGTGTATTTGTCGTCGACGGGATTCTGTTGCACGGTCTCCTGGCTGTCCTGCACGATCTGATAGGCGCTGAGCACATGGCTCGCGGTGTCGTAGGTGAGCATGTAGGTGATCTGGCCGGGGGTTCTGATCTTCTCGGCGCTCAGCTTGTCGGAAGCCAGGAAGTAATAGCTGAGGGTCCCGGCCGTCTTCCAGAAATCCAGCGTGGATTCGAGCGCGGCCCCGTCGTCCCCGTAGCCGTACACGAACGTGAACTTGTTGGCCCCCTTGCCCAGGTTGTTTATGATCCACGCGCCGTCGATCGCCGACAGAAGCGTTGAGAAGGTGTAGCCGGCCGCGATGGTCAGCTTTCCGTCGGACATATTGAGGGTCACGCCCTGCGCCAGCTGCACCTTGGTGACCGTTCCGTCGACCACCGTGAACTGGTAGTCCCCCACGGGCACGTCCACGCCGCCCTCGACGACGCGCAGCACGCTTCCGTCCGCGGCGGTGTAGAGCATGGTCCCGTTCGGCAGATAATAGGTGCGCATGCCGGTGAACGGGTCGTCTTCGATCATATACCGGCTGAGCGCGCCCAGGTTGTCGAGCACCACGTTCTGCGTCAGTCCCACGAGCACGTCCGTCATGTACGTGAGCATCCCCGGCGGGCATATCGAGACGATCGAGGTGCCGGCAACCTGGTAGAGCCTGATCGCATCGCCGAGCTCGATATCGACATTTCCGCCGGCAAACACGCTGCCGATCGAAAGCGTCGTGTTGACCGGGCTCTTGTCGAGCGCGCTCTGGGCGGGCATTGTGTCGACCGTCTTGAGCTCGACCGGCGTAAGCACCACATGGATGTCGCCGTCCGCCGTCAGATCCGCGGCGCCGCCCGCGATGAGGGTTCCGAACAGGAAGGCGAGCAGCGGCTGCCCCTCGGTCCCGATGCTCGCGGCGTTCGACACCGTGAGCGAGCGCGCCCAGATCGGCGCGATGCCCTCGAGGCCGCCCAAGGTGGCCAGCGTGCCGGTGCACGTGAGCGCGCCGCTGCCTTCGCCGGTCCATTTGAAGCTGACGGTGCCGCCGGCGTTCGAGATCAGAGCGTTGACCGCCACGCTTCCGCTGCCGCGGCTCTCGACGAGTATCTTCGGCGCGCCGCCGGAGGTCGTCAGCATCGTCTTGGTGTAGTAGACGCCCCTGTTCAGCGTCACGACCGGGCGCACAAAGCCGGAGTTGTCCAGCGTGATCGCGCCGAGCGTTATGTTGAGATCGGTGTTGTTGACGATCGTCACCGAGGAGACCTGCTCCTGGCCGTAGACGGTGAACTGATTGTCGTTTGTCATCGCGACCAGCCGGCCCGCCACGTTGTTGGAGATCGCGCCGAACTGCACGCCCGCCGCGGTGACGGTCCAGTGCTGCCTGTTCTTCTGAAGCCCGATCTGGCGAACGACCGTCGCGCCGCCGACCTTGGAGACCTCGATCACGATGCCGCCCGCCGCGCCGCCCAGATAGAACTTCGCGCTCGAATGGATGCTGCACACCGAGCCCGACCGGATGTTCTGCGTGCCTCTCTTGTTCTTGACGATGAAGCCGTCGGTCTCGCGCCCGTAGGTCGCCACCGCGGTGGGCTTCACGGCCTCGATGTACACGTCGTAGCCGTACATCACGACGCCGGTATCGATGTCGACCTCGGTATCGTTGTCGTAATCCATGTCGACCCTCGCGGTTCCCTCGCCGGCGGCGGCCAGCACGATCTTGGAGTACCCGTACACGTTGATCGAGTCGCCGGTCGGCGAGGAGATCGACTTGATGTTGATTTTGCCGTAGCCCTTGATGACGGCGTTCCGGATCAGGATGATGGAATCGACTTCCACATCCAGGTCGACGTTTCCGTCGACGTTCGCGCCGATGGCCTTGCCCTTGGAGAAGGTCCTGTCCGAGACGCAGATACAACTGGTGAAGGTTCGAAGCTCGACGATGTTTGCGATGATGGACACGAGGTTGTCGGTGGCACCCGTGATGTTGACCTCGGGCGAGATGGAGACGTCCGTAAAGGTTTCGGCCCTCGGCGCCGTGCCCATGCCCGAGGCGTCGACGTCCGCGTCGCTGTCCAGGTACCACAGCGAGCCGTCCGCCGAGATATGGACTGTGTTGAACGTGGCGACGATCTTCGAGCCGCTCTTGATGTTCACCTGCGTGTTGAGATCGAGGTCCGTGGTGACCTTCGCCTTGGCTAAGTTGACCACGCCGCCCGACTTGATCTTCGCCCTCGTGATGATATGATCCTCCGTGCCGGAGACCGCCTTGATGGTGACGTTTCCGCGGTCGGCCTCGATGTGCGCGCCATCCTCGATGTCGACGGTCGTGTTCCGGATCAGCGTGTTCTTCGCCTGGAGCTGCGTGCCGCTGAAGAAGCCGCCGTCGGTCGCCTCGGTCTTGGCGGACATGTACGCCTTGGAGGTCGCGAGTATGTCGATCGCCTGCGCCGCCTTGAGGATCGCTTCCTCGATTTCCACCGACGTGTTCACGGTCTGGTGGTTTCTGCCGTACATATAGTTGGCGTTCACGGCGATGCCGATCGATTTTCCGTTCGCGTCCGAGCGGGAGTAGGTGTCGTCCTGCGCCTTGATCGAAATGCTGCCGCCGGCGCTCAGCGAACTGTCCCCGTACACCTTCGCCGTCGTGGAGTAATTGGAGGCCGTCGGAATTCTCGATTCGTTGATCGAGCCGACGCTGACCGACGTATTCTTCTTGATCGAGGCCTGGGCCTCGCCCTGGTTGTACGCCGTGATCGAGATGCTGCCGCCGGCCTCGACGGTCGCGCCGTCTACGTAGGCGGTCGACGTCTGCGGCAGGTTCCAGGTCACGGTCAGGCCGCTCATCTCATCCTCACTGAGCCCCGTGCTGGAGGGCGTTCCGACAAACGCCCGGGCCTTCGCGCTGGTGTTGTTCCCGACGCCGATCCCTCCCGCCTGCTGGCTGGACGCGGTGGCGTAGGCTTTGGAGGAAGCGTCGACCGACACGCTTCCGGCGACCTTGAGCGTGGCGTTCTGTACGTACGCCTTCACCGTGCCCAGCGCGAGGGCGGCGGCGTCGAGGTTGCCGACCGTGGCGAACGAGACATCATAGGCGGTCAGCGCCCTCGCGATGGCCCTCATGTCCGCCAGGGCGTCGATGTCCACGCTGCCGGCCTGAATGAGGCCGCCGGAGATCGAGGCGGAAACCACGGCGGTCGCGCTGGCCCGGGCGGTGTTGACCGTGGCGTTGAGCAGGCTGATATTGACGCCTCCGGCCGCGCCGCCGACCGTCGCCGTCGTCCCGCCGTAGCCCTCGTCCCTCTTGAACTCCGATTTGACGGTCAGCTTGCCGCCGATCGACATCGTCCCCGCGTTGCTCGCGTCGGCGGACTGCGTCGCGTTCAGCTTCGCCTCGATCTCGTTGACCGAAACCTTGACCCCCGAAATCGAGATACCGTGGCTCCTGCCGAGCGCCTCCGACTTGGCCCTGCCGACCACCTCGACGGTCGCGTTGCCCGTGATCTCGACGCTTCCGCTGCCCCTTAACGTCGCGGTCGCGGTGAGCCCCGTCGTCGCGGTCGCCTTGTTCTTGCTCCCGCTGGCGATGGACGCCTGCAGGCCGCCGGCCGGACCGGTCGCGGCGAAGCTGGTCGCCCAATACGCGACGAGTATGTTGAGGCTGCTCGCCTTGATCGATTGATTCGCGCCCTGGTCGGTGGAATCCACCTTCGCCGTATATGTGCCGGCGGCGTTGGCCGTGGTCTCGATGACGGAGACGTTGAACAGCGAGACGGTGGTGGAGGGCGCGACGATGTCCGCGCAGGCGTAGGACTTCGCCTCGGTCTGGACGCTCAGCGCGCCGACGATCATGTTCGCGCCGCTGACGTACGACTGGACGGTCGCCGTGACGGAGGCTTCCGCCTTGCTCAGCCCGCCGCCGAGCAGCGTGATGCTCATGTTGCTGCCGGTACCGTTGCTGCCGACAAACGCCTTCGCGCCCTTCTCGTCGGCCAGGTTCAGATTGGACTTCACCGTGACGCTGCCCGCCGTGATGTCGGCCTTCGAGATGTACGCGGAGAGCGCCGCCGTGACGCTTGCCTTGACGAGGTTGACGGCGATTTTGACGCCGCTGACCGAAAGCGACGCGCCGGCGATCTGGGCTTCCGCGGTCGCCGTGCCGTCGATCTGGATGGTCAGCGCGCCGGTGGTCGATACGCAGCCGCGGTCGATGTAGGCGCTCGCGGCCGTGCCCGCGGTGGCCGTGGCCTTGTTGCCCTCGATGGAGACGCCGGAGATTTCGACCGCGCCGCCCTCGGGCTGCGAGGCCTCCGCGCCCGCGCTCGAGGTGTACGCGATGTATACGCCGACCCCGCCGCTGCCGGCGGTTACGCTGGAAGTCTTGAGGTACGCGCTGAAGGTGCCGTTCGCCTTCGCCTCGACCACGGTCACGCCGAGGCCCGCAAAGCCGATGGAGCTCTCGTCCTTCGTCTCGGTCAGCGCGTGGGAGGTCGCGTCCACCTTGACGCTGATCGAGCTGCAGGTGATGGCCGCCCCCTCGACAAATGCGTTCGCCGTGTTGTTCGCGATGGCCGTCGCCGTGTTTATGTTCACCTCGACCAGCGTGACGCCGGTTCCGGAGCCGGACAGGGTCGCGGTCGCGCCGTCGGTCTTTCCCTTGTTGAGCTCGGACAGCACGCTGACCGCGCCGGCCGTGAGATTGACGTTCTGGATGCGCGCGCTCTGCGTCGCGCCGAGTTCCGCGTTGATGACGTTCGCCGCGACGTCGATGCCGCTGAGCGTCTTGTTCGGCTCCTGCACGCAGGCAAGCGCGTGCGCCGTGCCCAAGACCTTTGCGTTGACCGCTCCGCCGATCGCGACCGTGCCGCTGATCGAGCCGCCGACGATGCTTCCCCTGACCGACGCGCCGGCGGAGATGGCGACCTTCGCGTCGGCCTTGTTCACCTTGCCCGCGGCGGCCGAGGCGGTGACGCCGCCCTTTGTGGACTGCGTCGTCTCGGCGACGGCCTTCGCGGTGTAGGTCGTCGTGACGCTGAGCGACTGGGCGTTTACGGTCGCCCCGGTCGCGTCGAGGTACGCCTGGTAGCTGCCGTCGGCGTCCGCCTTGACGACCGTGATGCCGAAGCCCGCGAGGCCCGCGTCGGACTTCTGCTCGACGACCGCCGAGGCGAGGCTCGTGCCGACGGACTGGATCGAGACGCCGCCGGTGCCCGCAACGATATGCGTGCCGCTAATGTACGCCCAGCTGTCGGCGGCGGCCGTCGCGCTCGCGGTGTTGACCTCCGTGCCGACGAGCGCCAGGCCCACGCCGTCGCCCGTGCCGCGCAGCACCGCCCTCGCGCCGCCGCTGGCCGCGTCGGTCGCGCCCTGGTTGTAGTTCGAGGTCACGGCGATGTTGGCGGCCTTGATGTTCGCGTTGGATATGTATGCCGTTTGGCTGGACTGGGCCGTCGCGGTCAGGATGTTCGCCGCGATATTGATTCCGGTGAGCGTGACCGACGGATGTTCGACCTCGGCCGACGCGACCGCCGTGCCGGTCGTCGTCACCGTCAGATCGCCGGTGATCACCGCCGCGTCGACGGCCCCCGCGCCCTTTTTGCCCATCACCGCGGCGGCGGCCACCGTGTAGACGTATGCGGACGCGATGTTCACCTTGCCGGAGATGACCGAGGCGTCGACGCTGCCCGCGGACTGCGTCGTCCGGGCGTTCGCCTTCGCGGAGTAGGTCGTGGAAACGGTGAGCGACGAGCAATTGATGCTCGCGCCGTCGGCGTCGAGGTACGCGGCGAAGTCGCCGTTGGCATACGCCTCGACATGCGTGACGCCGAAGCTCGCATATCCCGCGCCGGACTTCTGTTCGACGCCCGCCGCGGCGAGGCTCGTGCCCGCCGACTCGATCGTCAGCGAGCCGTTCAGGACGCCGATGCCCGAAATGTAGGCGTGGTTCGTGGAGTTCATGGACGCGAGGGCCTTGTTCGCGTCGACGCCGACGAAGGTCAGCGAGGAGCCGGTGGCGGTGCCCCGGAGCCTCGCGGTCGCGCCGCCCCCGTTCGCGTCAAGGGCGCCGTCGTTGTACTTCGACAGTACCTTGACGGTCCCGGCGCTTATTCCGCCGCAGGAAATGTACGCATTCTGGATGGTGTTGAGCGTCGCGATCACCACGTTCGTGGCGATCGATACGCCGCCCACCGAGCCGACGGGCGACTGGACCTCGGCCAGCGCGATTCCGGTTCCGATCGCCCTGACGTTCAGCGCGCCGGTCGCCTGCACGGCGCCCGATCCGATGATCGCGGCCGTCGTCCGGTCCGTGGTCTTCGCCGTGGCCATATTGTTGTCGCCCGAGACGACGCTCACCTGCACGCCGCCCGCGGCGCGCGTGGTCGCGGCCTCGACCTTCGCGATGTGGTTGACGTCGACCGCGATCGAACCCGCCGCGATCGACTTCGAGTCGGACGCGTCGATGTAGGCCTTGCACTCGCCGCCGACCTCGGCGTAGACGACGATCAGCCCGACCGTCGCGACGCCCGCGTTGGCTCCCTGATCGACGGTCGCGAGCGCCCAGGTATTGCCCCTGGCGTTGACCTCCAGCACACCGGTGAGGGCGATCGCGCTGTCCTCTATGCAGGCGATGTTCGAGGCGTTGGCGATCGCGGTCGCGGTGTTCGCCTTCGCGCCGACGAGATTCACGCTGATTTTGTTTCCGGAAAGCGTCGCCTTCGCGGCCGGGGTCATCCCGTCGTTCAGCGTGGACTTCACGCTCACGTTCGTGCCGCCGAGCGAGACGCCGGAGATGTACGCGCGCTGCGTCGCGGTGAGCTTCGAGACCAGCACGTTCGCGCCGACGTTGACCCAGCTCATCGAGAGGTCCACCAGCGCGACCGACGCGGTCGCCGACGCGGCGCCCTCCACCTTTACGTGGACGTCGCCCGTCGACATCAGTCCCCCGCCCGCGCCCGACACGCCGGACGCGGCAAGATCCTCGTTCGTCAGCAGGCCCAGATCGATCAGCGGGGACGCCTCGCCCAGGAGGGCCGCCTCCGCGTTGACGCCGGTCAGCGCCACGGCCAGGTTTATCTTCGCGCTGTAGTAGTCGAAGGCGGCGCTCAGCGGGGCCTGCG
>JAAYZL010000133.1 GCA_012514855.1 Clostridiales bacterium | reverse complement strand
TGCTGGAGGATTTTGCCGTCCCGAGCCTGTGCCGCGACGGGGATTCGCAGGCGTACAGGGACTGCCGCGATCACCTGAACGGCATCATCATGCGCATGAGCGACGCCGTGGATGAGGAGATGGTGGAATAATGCGCGCGTGGTTGAGGACGGCCCTGTTTCTTCTGATACTGTTTCTCATCGTACTGCTGCTGTTTCCCGCGGCGCGGCCCAAGACGGACTCCGGGATGGACATGGTCCGGCAGATGTACGTGCAGCCGCGCGAGATAGACATCGTGATCTGCGGCCATTCGCAGGTGTTCAGCGGGTACAACCCCGGCGTGCTCACGGACGCGCTCTCCGACGAGGTCTATGTGCTGAGTTCGGCCCAGCAGAGCGCTCTGGACAGCTTCTACCTGCTTCGGGAGACCCTCCGGCATCACGAGGTCGGGACGCTGTTTATGCAGGTCAACACCGCCACGCTGAGGCTCAACCGGGAGCGCGGGGAATTGGGGTCTGTCCAGCTGATCCACGGCATGCGGCCGTCGCTCAACAGGCTCGAATTCAGCGTCGACGCGACCGGCTATCCCTTCTTCCTCGTGCAGTTGGAGGGGGTCGTGAAAAGCCAGGTCGCGACCGTCCAAAACCTGCTCAAGCTGGCTCCGCTGAGGGAGATATTCGATCGCGAAGAATTCCTGCGCTGGAAGCACGACGAAGAATGGCCGACCGACCGGGGCTTCGCCTCGTCGAAAAAGGTGATAAACCCGGATGGGCCCTTTTAGCCGCTCAGGCCGCCGGAGGTGCACCCGGAGGCGCTTTCCTACCTCGACAAGATCATGCGGCTGTGCGACGAGCATGGCGTTCGCGTCGTGTGGATAGCCTCGCCCTATCCGATGGAGGTTCTCCGGCAGGGGGATTACGGCGAGGAGGACGCCACGATCCGGAGGCTCGCGGAAGGGTACGGCGTGCCCTACTGGAACTTCAACCTCGCGAGGCCGGAGGCGCTGTCGCTCGAGCTCTCGGATTTTTCGGACTCCTCGCACCTGAACCTGGACGGGGCCAACAAGCTGACCGCGCTGTTCGCGGAGCTGATCGCCGCCGAGCGCGAGGGCAAGGACATCTCCGGCAGTTTTTACGCGTCCTTCGCCGAGCGGATGGAAGCGGAGGGTTGAAAAAGCGCGCTCGCCGCGCACCGATATCAATGCCAATCCGCTCATCGCAACAGCACCTTCTCATGGAAACCGCCTCGCATCTACCTCCCTTGATATATACTCAAGGCAATACCGATTATACCTTGCGCGTCGCGGCGGATCTTTTCCGGCGGGGCCGTGTTGCCGAACAAACCCGAGCCGAATTGCAAATGCAGCCGCAACTGCGCATCCCCTTCCGCGGGCGCTCCACAAAACTTCATCTTCAGGTCCGCAGGCACAATATTGCGGATGAATTTTTATCGAGTTTCCCTGTATTTGTGTAGAATCGGGGGCGAAATCGATATCCAAATCTTGACATTTTGGGAAGTTCATGGTACGATAATGCTGCTTGGACACCGGCCATTCGGTTGCGCGCGGATCAACGACGACTCCTCCCGATCTGCAAACGCTCTCTTGCGGAAGTCCTTCCGCAGCAACGTATAGCTGCCACACAGGACGGCGAGCATCCCCGCCGACGGTACGCCGGGAGATGCCGCGGCACGGTTCCCCGATGCGCAAACGATTGCATCGAGCCTTGACAGCATATCGGGGCACAGCTCCGATAGAAAAAAGGAGGAATCCATGATGAAGAAGGTTCTTGTCACACTGTTGGCCGCCCTACTATGTCTGACCCTGTTTGCAGGCGCGCTCGCGGAGGAGGAGAAGATCGTCATCGGCCAGGTGTTCTGGGGGCTGCACGACTCCTATCAGCACGCGCATCAGGTGCAGACGCAGAAGTACCTGGAGGAGCTGGGCATCGAGTACATCCCGATCGACGGGCAGATGAAGCCCGAGGTGCAAACCGCGGCGATGGAGGACCTAATCGCGCGCGGGGTCGACGGCATCATCTGCCAGGCCTACGACCAGGCGTCGATGGAGCTCTCGATCCAGATGGCGCAGGGCGCGGGCATCCCGGTGGTCTCGTTCGTCAACGTCGCGGCGGGCGACATACTCTATCCGTCGGTCGAGATCTCCGAGGAGGCGGGCGCGATCGAGATGGGCCGCATCGTCGGCGAGAAGTTTAAGGAGGCGTTCCC
>JAAYZL010000132.1 GCA_012514855.1 Clostridiales bacterium | reverse complement strand
GCGAGATCGGCTCGAAGGCGGAATCCATCGCCTGCCAGCATCTGAAGGCGAACGGCTGGGCAATCGTCGACCGGAACGTGCGCCTCGGCTGCGGCGAGATCGACATCGTCGCCCGGCGCGCGGACGTCACCGCGTTCGTCGAGGTCAAGAGCCGCTCGTCCGACCGCTTCGGCACGCCCGCCGAGGCCGTGACGCCCTCGAAAAAGCGGCGCATACTCGACGCCGCGATCCGCTACGCGCAGCGGCACGGCCTGCTCGACGAAAAACTCCGCTTCGACATCGTTGAACTTGCGGATGGAAAAATCCGTCATATTGAGGGCGCGTTCGACGCGTCCGGCGATACTTTTTAAAATAAAGCCGCCGTTTCGCCACACCGCTTGAGAGGAATCGCCCGGTGCGGCATGGAAATGATAAGGTTGACAACGCTTTAGGAGTTCCTGATATGCGCAGAATTTTCCCGCTTCTTATCGTGATCGCGCTCGCGGTCATGCCCGCGGCGTTCGCCGAAAGCCTCGACAGCCTGCTCGTCAACGGCGGGATCGACGCGGTGAGCGACGCGGGCTTTCCCACGGGCTGGTATCGCGACATGTGGTTCACGGATCCAGCCGTTTCGAGCCTGACCGTGGAGGCGGACGGCGTCGGCGGGAACACTTTGTGCGTGACGAATCTCGAAATAAACGACGCGCGCTGGGCGCAGGACGTCGCGGTCGAGCCGGGTACGCTCTACCGGCTGTCCGCGATGGTGCGCGCGGACGGCCTCGGCGAGGACGGCTACGGCGCGAACCTGTCGGTCAGGGACACGTTTTCCTACTCCGACATGCTCTACGACACCGGGGGCGACTGGATCGAGCTGTCCCTCGTCGGAAGAACCGGCCCGGAGCAGACGATGCTCACGGTGTGCGCGCGGATCGGCGGGTACGGCGACGACAACCTGAACACCGGGCGCGCGTTCTTCGACGACCTGTCGCTCGTCAGGCTCGACGCGGAGCCCGCCGGCGAGCCGGTGTTCTCTTTCGCGGGCTTTTCGAGGGACAAGTCCGAGACGGTCGACCCGGTTGACAAGGACGCGGCCCCCGCGCGCCACACCGAGGCGCTGCTGCTGTTCCTGTTCGCGTATGTTCTGTGCGTGATCGGCTTCGCGAGAAAATTCCGCGGCGGATCGAACCGGCGCCCGGCGTGGCTGTTCCTCGCGGTGCTCGCGCTGGCGCTCGTCGTCCGGCTCGCGATCGCTTCGAAGGTTCGCGGCTACAACACCGACATCGGCTGCTTCTCGGCCTGGTCGGAGCGGATGGCGTCCGTCGGGCCGCTCAATTTCTACGCGGACGACTATTTCTGCGACTACCCGCCGGGCTACATGCTCTTGCTCGGGCCGGTCGCGCTCCTCCGCTCGATGTTCGGCATCGCCTACAACTCCGCCGCGCACACCGCGTTTTTGAAGCTCATCCCGATCGCCTGCGAGCTGCTGGGCGCCGTGATCGTCTACCGCTTCGCGCAAAAGCGGCTCGGCGAGCGCGCGGCTGTTCTGCTCGCGGGGTTCTACGCGCTGAACCCGGCGGTGATCATCGACTCCGCCGCGTGGGGGCAGATCGATTCCGTGCTGACGCTCGCGATCGTCGTCTGCGCGCTGGAACTGGTCAAGGGGCGCTATCTCGCGGCGCTTCCGGCGTTCGCGGTCGCGGTGCTCATAAAGCCGCAGGCGCTCCTGTTCGCGCCGCTCGGCCTCGCCGCGGTCGTCGTTCGCGTCGCCGTGTCGAAAAGCGCGCGGCGCGACGCCGTGCTGGCGGCCGGGGGCGCGGGGCTGGCGCTGCTGCTCATGTATCTCGTCGCGCTGCCGTTCTCGCTCGCGAACGGGGCCGGGTTCTCCCTTCTGCAGCCGGCCCGGTGGCTGTGGAACCTCTACGCGAACACGTTCCAGGGCTACCGCTACCTGACCGTAAACACGTTCAACCTCTATGCGATCCTCGGCGGCAACTGGCTGGCGCTCTCAAAGATCGGCGGCTGGGCGGCGCTCCCGTGGGCGCTGTTCGTGCTGTCGTACATCTATTCGATCGCGCTGCTCGCGGTTTCGAGGGACGCCGGAAAGGTGTTCCTGACCGGGGGGCTATTGATCGTGCTGATCACCGCGTTCGGGCCGATGATGCACGAGCGGTACGTGTTCCCGGCGCTCATTTTGCTCGCGCTCGCCTACGCCGAGTGCCGCGACCGGCGCATATTGTACTCCCTGCTCGCGCTGACGGCGACGCTGTTCCTGAACCAGGCGCTGGTGCTGCAGGGCGGCATGACCGAGGCGAACTACGGGCACCTGCAGTCGTCGGAGGAGTGGCTGAACACCACCTTCTCGATCGTCGCGGTGCTGAACGCGCTTTGGCTCGGCTACGTCGCGCTCGACATCTGCGCGCTGAGACGGACGAAATCGCTTCCCGATCCCCTTTCCCGCCCCGACCCCGAGCCCGACGGCGGCTACCGGCTGAACCTCAAGAGGCTCGACTGCATTCTGATGGCGGCGGTCACGGTCGTCTATTCCATCGTCGCGTTCGTGAACCTCGGCGCGACCAAGGCCCCGCAGACATCGTGGGTATCGGAGTCCGGTGGTCAGAGTATCACGATAGACCTCGGCGAGGAGCGCGAGTTCATCTTCGCGTACTACGTCGCGTACTACGGCGCCAACGCGGACGTCACGTTTCATCTGTCGCTGTCCGACGACGGCGAAAACTGGGTCGAGTCCGGACAGAAGACCTACGACCAGGGCGAAATCTTCCGCTGGGAGTGGCTCGACGAAAACGGCTCGACCGTCCGCGCGCGCTACGCGCGGCTGACCGCCGACGATCCGGGGCTGGTGTTGAGCGAGGTCGGCTTCATGAACGCCGACGGCGAACCCTACCCCATCGCGTCGGTCTCGGGCGACGGAAATCCCTCGCTGCTGGCCGACGAGCAGGGCGTGGTTCCGGCCCGCCCGTCGTACTTCAACTCCACGTATTTCGACGAAATCTACCACGCGCGCACGGCCTACGAGCATCTGCACGGGCTCCGGACCTACGAGTGGACGCACCCGCCGCTGGGCAAGGTGCTGATGATGTTCGGCATCGAGATGTTCGGCATGACGCCGTTCGGCTGGCGGTTCATGGGCGCGCTCGTAGGCGTTTTGATGCTGCCGGTGCTGTACCTGATCGTCAAGCAGCTGACGAAGCGCACCGACCTCTCGTTCATCGCGATGTTCCTGTTCGCGGTCGACTCGATGCACTTCACGCAGACGCGCATCGCGACGATCGACAGCTACGCGGTGTTCTTCATCCTGATCATGTACTTCTTCATGTTCCGCTTCAGCCGCATGCGCTGGAAGCGCGACGGCTTCTGGCGGTCGCTGGTTCCGCTCGGGCTCTCGGGGCTTTTCATGGGCATCGCGTGGGCGACGAAGTGGATCGGCATCTACGCCTCGGTCGGGCTCGCGGTGATCTTCTTCTGGGCGATCTGGAACAACATGCGGGAGGATCGCGCGCCTCTGCGCGGCATATGGTGCTTCGCGACGGCGTGGGCGGGGCTTTTGACGATCCTCGGCGCGCTCGGCTCCGTTGTGCTCGACCAGTCGGGCATGCTGGCGCTTAGCACCTCGAAGCTCGCTGCGATTATGATCTTCGCCGCGCGCTGGTGGGTTCCGCTGCTCGCCGTCGGGGTCGCGCTGACCGCGGTCGGCATCGCGCTTCTGTCGCTGCGCGAGGAATCCCGGCTGTTCTTCCGGCTCGCGATTGTGTCGGCGTTCTCCGTCCTGATGTTCATCATCGTACCGCTCCTCACTTACTACTTTTCCTATTACTGGCACATGCGCGCCGAGGGCGGGCTGACGGTCGCGCGCGTCGTCAACCTGCAGAAGAGCATCTTCGGTTACCACGCGGGGCTGCATGACACGCATTATTTCCGCTCCGAGTGGTATCAGTGGCCGGTCATCGCGTGGCCGATGTGGTTCTACTCCGGGACGCAGTTCATGCCCGAGGGCGTGATCTCGTCGATCTCGTGCATGGGAAACCCGGCCGTGTGGTGGTTCGGGCTCGCGGCCATGCTGTTCGTCGCGTTCGCGGCGGCCTGGCGGCGGCGCGCGCCGCGGGCGTATGTGCTCGTGCTGATCGCGTTTCTGTCGCAGTATCTGCCGTGGGTCGTCGTGCCGCGCTCGACCTTCATCTACCACTATTTCGCGAGCGTGCCGTTCATCATCGTCGCGGCGGCGCTGCTGCTCGACCGCATCCGCGCGAAAAACCGCCTGGCGTTCCGGGTCTCCGCGGGCGTTCTTGCAGCCGTCGCTCTGCTGCTGTTCATCGCGTTCTACCCGCTCGAGAGCGGGGTTCCGGTCGCGCGCGGCTACGCGATGCTATTAAGGTGGTTCAACTGGTACAATTTCTAGCATATATTGCATCATCGCCGCATACAAAAGACGATTGGGAGGAACTGCCATGCTCGCCTCGGTCACGAGCCTCGGGATTTTGGGAATCGACGGGTTCATCGTCCGGGCGGAGGTGAACCTCGCGCCCGGCATGCCCGCGTTCGACGTCGTCGGGCTTCCGGACGCGGCGGTGCGCGAGTCCCGCGAGCGCGTGCGCGCGGCGCTTCGCAACGCCGGGGAGAAATTCCCGGCGGAGCGGCTGACGGTGAACCTCGCGCCGGCCGACCTCAAAAAGGAGGGCCCGGCGTTCGACCTGCCGATCGCGCTCGGCGTGCTCGGCGCGGACGGCGCGTTTTCCCCGGAGGCGTTCGAGGGCACGGCGGTCATCGGGGAACTGTCGCTGGACGGCTCCGTCCGGCCGGTGCGCGGCGCGCTCCCGATGGTCATCGCGGCGCTGACCGGCGGCATCAGGCGCGCGATGCTGCCGGAGGTCAACCTCCCGGAGGTGCGCACCATCGAGGGCATCGACCTCTTGCCTGTCGCCCACCTCCGGGACGCGGTCGCGCACTTCTCGGGCCGCGCGCCGATCGATCCCGTCCCGACGGTCAAGTACGCGGACCTGCTGACCGCGCGCGAGTACCCGGTCGACTTCGCGCACGTCAAGGGCCAGCGCTTCGCGAAGCGCGCGCTCGAGATCGCGGCGGCCGGCGGGCACAACGCGCTGATGATCGGAAGTCCCGGCTCCGGAAAGACGCTGATGGCGCGCTGCATCCCGACGATCTTGCCGGACATGTCGTTTCAGGAGGCGCTCGAGGTCACCCGCATCCACTCGGTCGCGGGCGCGGTGCCGGAGACCGGGCTTCTGACCGAGCGGCCGTTCCGCTCGCCGCACCACACGGCGTCGAACGCGTCGCTCGTCGGCGGCGGCGCGGGCGCTCTGCCGGGCGAAATCTCGAAGGCGCACAACGGCGTGCTGTTTCTGGACGAGCTGCCCGAGTACCGGCGCGACGTGCTCGAGGCGCTCAGGCAGCCTTTGGAGGACGGCTTCGTGACGGTCGCCCGCGTCGGCGCGCAGGCGACGTATCCGGCGCAGTTCACGCTCGTGTGCTCGATGAACCCCTGCCCGTGCGGGAACCTCGGGAGCCGGCTGCAGCCCTGCCGCTGCTCGCCCGCGGAGATTCGAAGGTATCTGAACCGCATCTCCGGCCCGCTGCTCGACCGCATCGACATGCACATCGAGGTCGAGTCGATCCCTTCCGACCGGCTCTCCGACGAGACCTTCGAGGAGCCCTCCGCCTCGATTCGCGAGCGCGTTGCGCGGGCGCGTGCGGTGCAGTCGGAGCGCTACCGGAACGAGACGGGCATCCGGATCAACGCGCAGCTCAACGCCAGAACGCTGAACCGCGCCTGCCCGATGACCGAGCGCGCGAGAGAGATCCTGAAGCTGTCGAGCGAGGCGCTGAGCTTCTCGAACCGCGCCTACACGCGCATATTGAAGGTCGCGCGCACGATCGCCGACCTCGAGGGCGCGGAGAAGATCGAGGAGGCGCACGTTTCGGAAGCCGTGCAGTACCGCACGCTCGACCGGAAATACTGGGGGTAGCCGCATGGATTTGAGCGCGATGGAGCAATATTGGATATGGCTGTCGGGCGTCGAGGGCATCGGCGTGAAGCGCTTCTACCGGCTGCTGTCGGAGTACGGCGACGCGCGAAACGTCTGGGACAGCGTCGGCGACCCCGGCATGGCGTTTCTCGGGAATCGGGCGCTCGAAAACCTGCGCGCGGCGAGGAGCGAGGCGCACTTCTTCCGGGTGTTTTCGGAGCTCGAGCGGCTGCATATCCGTCCGATCCCCAGAATTTCCGACCGGTACCCCGCGTCTCTGCACGAGATTTTCGACCCGCCGGCGACGCTGTACGTCCGCGGGGACGCCGACCTCTCGGCGGAGAGGATGTTCGCGATCGTCGGCACGCGCCGCGCGACGCGGGACGGGAAGCGGGCCGCGCAGGAGTTCGCGCGCACGCTCGCGCTCGAGGGCGCGACCATCGTCAGCGGGTTCGCGCGCGGCGTGGACACCGCGGCGCACGAGGGCGCGCTCGAGGGAAATTCCCCGACGATCGCCGTGCTCGGCAGCGGCGCGGACGTGATCTACCCGCCGGAAAACGCCCCGCTCGCGGAGCGCATCCTCGAAAATGGCGGCGCGATCCTCTCGGAATACCCGCCCGGCACGACGCCCCAGCCCGGCAACTTCCCGCAGCGCAACCGCATCATCAGCGGGCTTTCGCAGGGCGTGCTGCTCGTCGAGGGCGCGGAAAACTCCGGCGCGATGATCACGGTCAACCTCGCGATGGAGCAGGGGCGCGACGTGTTCGCGGTGCCGGGCTCGATCTATTCCCCGCTGAGCGCCGCCCCGAACCGGCTGATCCAGATCGGCGCGAGCCCGGCGCTCTCCGGCTGGGACATACTCGAGCACTACCGCTGGGCGAGCCGCCCGGCGAAATCCGCCGCCCCGACGCCGCTTCCGGAGCTCGACGACGAGGAGCGCATGCTCGTCTCGGCGCTTCGGGAGCAGGAGCTGTCGTTCGACGAGCTGTGCGCGCTGGGTAAATTTCCCGCGGCAAAATTAAATTCGCTCTTGACAATGCTTGTGCTTCGGGGCATAATCGTAAAAGCCCCGGGCGGACTGTATCGGGCGTATCAATAGAAGCAATTTCATGGAGGACTTCAATGGCGAAACTGGTAATCGTGGAATCCCCGGCAAAGGCAAAGACCATCGCAAAATTCCTGGGCCGCGGCTATAAGGTCGAGGCCTCGCAGGGCCACGTGCGCGACCTTCCCAAGTCGCAGATCGGCGTGGACGTCGAAAACGGCTTCGACCCCAAATACATCACGATCCGCGGGCGCGGCGACATCCTGAACAAGATCCGCAAGGAGGCGCGCTCCGCGACGAAGGTCTACCTCGCGACCGACCCGGACCGCGAGGGCGAGGCGATCTCGTGGCATCTGGCGAGCGTGCTCGGCATCGACGAAACGTCGCCCTGCCGCATCGAGTTCAACGAGGTGACGATGAAAGCCGTCAAGGCGGCCGTCAAGAGCCCGCGCGGGATCGACCTGAGCCGCGTCAACGCGCAGCAGGCGCGCCGCGTGCTCGACCGGCTCGTCGGCTACAAGATCAGCCCCATCCTCTGGGTGAAGGTCAAGAAGGGGCTGAGCGCCGGGCGCGTGCAGTCGGTCGCGACGAAGATGATCTGCGACCGCGAGGGCGAAATCGAGATCTTCGCGCCGGAGGAGTTCTACAACGTCTCCGCGCAGTTCGACGTCGGCGGCGCCTCGATCGTCGCGCGCTTCTTCGGGCAGGGCGACGAGAAGATCGAGATCGGCTCGCGCGAGGTGTGCGACGACCTGCTCCGCCGCGCGCACGTCGGAAACTACAGGGTCGAGGCTATCAAGCGCTCCGAGAGGCGCAAGTTCCCCGCCGCGCCGTTTACGACCTCGAACCTCCAGCAGGAGGCGTCGCGCAAGCTCGGCTTTACCACGCAGAAGACGATGCAGGTCGCCCAGCAGCTCTACGAGGGCGTCGACATACTCGGCGAGGGCTCGCAGGGCCTCGTCACCTACATCCGCACCGACTCGACGCGCATCTCCGACGAGGCGCTCGCGGCCGTGCGCGACATGATCCACACCTCCTACGGCGAGAAGTTCCTGCCGGCGGAGCCGAACATCTACAAGAGCCGGAAGTCCGCCCAGGACGCGCACGAGGCGATCCGACCGACCGACATTCTGCGCAGGCCCGAGAACATCAAGCACTCGCTGACGCGCGACCAGTTCAGGCTCTACCGGCTGGTCTACGACCGGTTCGTCTCGAGCCAGATGACGCCCGCGGTGTTTGACACCTTGACGGCGGACGTTTCGGGCGAAAACGGGCTGACGTTCCACATAAGCGGCCAGAAGATGAAGTTCGCGGGCTTCACCGCCGTCTACGAGGAGGTGCTCGACGACCAGGTCGAGGAGAAGGACATGCAGCTCCCGAACCTCGGGGAGGGCATGGTCGCGCGGCTCCTGGACATCAACGGCGAGCAGCGCTTCACCCAGCCGCCGCCGCGCTACACCGAGGCGTCGCTCGTGCGCGCGCTCGAGGAAAAGGGCATCGGAAGGCCCTCGACCTACGCGCCGACGATCTCGACGATCATCACCCGCGGCTACGTCGCGCGCGAGAACAAGCGGCTGATCCCGACGGAGCTCGGCAAGATCGTCAACGAGCTGATGTGCAAAAACTTCCCGGACATCGTAAACATTCAGTTCACCGCCGACATGGAGGAGAAGCTCGACCAGGTCGAGACCGGCTCCGCCGACTGGCACGGCGTCGTCCGGGAGTTCTACGGCCCGTTCGAACAGGCGCTCGAAAACGCCGAGTCAAGCATCGAGAAGGTGGCGATCGAGGATCAGGTGTCCGACGTCCCGTGCGAGAAGTGCGGCGCGATGATGGTCTACAAGATGAGCCGCTACGGGCGGTTCCTCGCCTGCCCGAACTTTCCGAACTGCCGCCACACCTTGGCGCTGCCGAAGAACATCGAGGTCCCCTGCCCCGCCTGCGGCGCGAAGCTGCTCGAGCGCATCAGCCGCAAGGGCCGCAAGTTCTACGGCTGCGAGCGCTACCCCGAGTGCGAGTTCGTGTCGTGGGACAGGCCGGTCAACGAGAAGTGCCCAATTTGCAGCTCGCGCATGGTCTATAAGCGCGGCGCGAAGGACACGCACTACCACGTCTGCACGAACGAAACCTGCCGCCACCGCGTCGAGGTCGAGCAACTCAATGACGACTAGGGTGACCGTCGTCGGCGCGGGGCTCGCCGGGTGCGAGGCCGCCTGGCAGCTCGTCAAGCGCGGCGTACCGGTAAAGCTCGTCGACATGAAGCCCGAAAGGCGCTCCCCCGCGCACGCGGCGGACGGCTTCGCGGAGCTCGTGTGCTCGAACTCGCTGAAGGC
>JAAYZL010000131.1 GCA_012514855.1 Clostridiales bacterium | reverse complement strand
GCTTGACGCTGGGCTTCTCATAATGCTCGCGCTTGCGCGCCTCGGCGAGAATGCCATCACGCGCGGTCTTGCGCTTAAAGCGCCTCAATGCGCTCTCCAAAGATTCGTTTTCCCGAATGTGTACCTCAGACATGTGTTTCCCCCCCCTCGCAGTTGCTGGCAGATGCCAATGGGCGCGCGGGGTGCGCCACATGAGCTATTATACTCCATCGGCTATGTAGCCGTCAAGACAATCTGCCCGCCGCTTCGTTATTTTCAGAATAAATTGAGCCACCCGCAATTCAGCCCATTCTCCCGGATAGCTGCGCGCCGCCCAGGACGTGGAAGTGCAGATGCTCGACCGACTGCGCGCCGTCGGGCCCGCAGTTCGTGACCGCGCGGAAGCCGGATTCCGAGACGCCCTCGGATTTCGCGACCTCCTTGAGCGCGTGCAACACCGCCTGTGCGGTGCCGGGATCGCACTCGAGCGCGTTTTTCATGTGCTTTTTCGGCACGATCAGCACGTGCACAGGCGCCTGCGGATGGATGTCCCGGAACGCGAGCACGTTTTCGTCCTCATAGACCCTGTCGCACGGGATTTCGCCCGCGGCGATTTTGCAGAAGATGCAGTCCAATGGGTTCACCTCCCATCCTGTGTGACCTCTCCGAAGGCGAGCGCTCCCTCTCGGCGGAGGATACGGACCGACCGGATTTCGCCCGGCCGGGCCTCGGCTTGAACGCGCACGTACTGGCCGGTGTACCCCTCCGCGCCCGTTCCGCCGGCGGGCCGCTCGAAGAGAACTTCCTGCACCGTGCCCGTCAGACTTTCGACGAACGCTTCCTCCAATTTGTTCCCAAGCCCGAGAAGTTCCCGCGCGCGGGAGCGCTTGATTTCCTCCGGAATCTGGCCGTCCATCCGGTCGGCGGCGGTTCCGCTTCGGCGCGAGTATGGAAAAACGTGGATTCTCGCGAACGCGCAGGCGCGGACGAAGTCGAGCGTCTCCCCGGCCTCCGCGTCCGTCTCGCCGGGGAAGCCGGTCAGGATGTCGGTCGTGATCGCGCAGCCGGGGAGGGCGCGGCGCAACCGGCCGACCGAGCGCGTATATTCCTCCTTCGCGTAGCGGCGGCGCATGCGGGAGAGCACGCCCGCCGAGCCGCTCTGCAGCGACAGGTGGAACTGCGGCATGACCTCGGGCAGCGCCGCGATCCTTTCGGCGAATTCGTCCGTCACGATCGGCGGTTCGAGAGAGCCGAGCCTGACGCGCGGCGCGAATTTCGCGACCGCCTCAATCGCGTCGAGAAGCCCATGCTCCGTTCCGCGGCCGTAGCTCGCGAGGTGTATGCCGGTCAGCACGATCTCCAGATAACCGGCTTCGGAAAGGCGCTTCGCCTCCTCCGCGACCGATTCAAGCGGCATCGAGCGCACCGGGCCGCGCACGCTCGGGATGATGCAGTAGGCGCAGTTGCGGTCGCAGCCCTCCTGAATCTTCATGGTCGCGCGCGCGTGACCCTCGTGCCGGGCGACCGACAGCGGCTCGAACGCTGCGCCCGCGAGCGCCGAGACCGCGTTCAACTTTCCCTCGATCAGCGCGCGCTCGAGAAGCTCCACGACCTCCGCGCGCCGCTGCGTGCCGAGCGCGAGCTGGACGTTGTCCATCTGAAGCACGTTCTCCGCCTCCCGCTGCGCGAGGCAGCCGGAGACGACGATGCGCGCATTTGGGTGCTCGCGCGCGATGCGCCGAATCAGTTTATGCGATTTTTGGTCGCCGGTTCCGGTCACCGTGCAGGTGTTGACCAAAACCGCGTCCGCGTCGGCGCCCGGCGCGACCTCCGTCCAGCCCGCGCGCTCGAACAGCTCGCGCATCGCCTCGGTGTCGTACTGGTTGACCTTGCAGCCCAGCGTGTGAAAGGCGATCGTCCTCATAGGTCCCCCATCGCGGCCATCAATACGGCGGCGGCGGCGACCGCGGCGGTCTCGGTGCGCAGTATCCTGGGGCCGAGCGTCACGGTTCTCGCGCCGGACTCGGCGATTTCGCGCGCGGACATGCCCCCCTCCGGGCCGATCAGAAGCCCGATGTCGTCTGCGCGCGGGAGGTCGAGCAGTCTCCCCTCCGCCGCCTCCTCCCACGGGGCGACGAGTAGCGCGCGGTTTCGCATGTCTTTCAACGCCGCGCTCCACGGCATCGGCTCGGAGATTTCGAGAGGCCGTCCGCGCCCGCACTGCTTCGCGGCCTCGCGCGCGATCTTCCGGAGCCGGTCGACCTTTTCGAGCTTCTTGACCGAGCGCTCCATCCGCACCGGAACCAAGCGCGAAACGCCGAGCTCCGTCAGCTTCTGCGCGAGGAACTCGAGCTTGTCGGCCTTCGGTACCCCCTGATAGACGGTCAGCGCGACCGGCGGCTCGTTCGACGGAAGCGGGGACAGGATTTCGACCGCGCCGCCCTCTTTGAGCTCCGCCAAAAAGCGGCCGCCCTCCCCGTCCATCGCGACGATCGCGTCGCCGGGGGAGAGCCTGAGCACGCGGCGGGCGTGGGCCTCGTCCTCCTTCGAGAGCCTGCCGCCCTCGATATAGAACGCGTTCACGGCCGCACGGCCGCGATGGCCGTCCACTCGCCGTCGTCGAGGATCTCGAGCTCCCTATATCCCGCCGCTTCGAGCGCGGACACGACCTCGCCCTTTTTCTCGCGCGCGATGCCCGAGCAGATGAACGTCCCGCCGGGCACGATGTGGCGCGCGACCGGGCCGCAGAGATGGACAATCACGTCGGCGATGATGTTCGCGACGACGACGTCCGCGGCCTCGTCGACATGCTCGAGCAGATCGCCCTCGCGCGCGCGGACGACGCGGGACAGGCCGTTGTTCTCGATGTTCTCCCTCGCGACGCGCACGGCGACGGGGTCGACGTCGATCGCGAGCACGTCGACTGCGCCCATCAGCGCGGCGGCGATCGCGAGTATGCCGGTGCCGGTGCCGATGTCGATGACCTTCATGCCGGGCTTCACGCGCTCCTCGACGAGCCGGACGCACATGCCGGTCGTCTCGTGCGCGCCGGTCCCGAACGCCATGCCGGGGTCGAGCTCGATCACCAGGTCGCCCGGCCGCGCGCCATACGGGGCCCACGTCGGCTTAACCACGATGCGCTCGCCCAACCGGATCGGCTGAAAATCCTTCTTCCAGCTCTCGGCCCAGTCCTCCTCGTCGATCTCGTGCGTCCGAATCCCGAGCTTGCCGAGGTCTGCGGGCAGGTCCATCGTCCGGAGCGATTCGACACCCGCGCGGATACTATCCAGCGCCGCCCCGAGCCTGTCGTCGACCGGGTAATAGCCGGTGACCTTCACGTCGTCGCCGATCCGCTCGGCGATTTTTTCGTCGATGATGTCCCACCGCCCCTCGGGGCGCCGGTTTGCGACCACGTCGTTTTTGTCCTCGATCATCGTTCCCGCGCTCCCGGCGTTCAGCAAAATGGCCGAGACGATCTCCGAGCCCGCGGTCGTCGTCAGCACCGTCACTTCCGCCCACCGCATCACGGATTCCCCCCGAACGCTTCCTTGACGCGGTCAAAGAACGACTTCTTCTGCTCATACTCCTGCCCGGTCACCGTGCCGTCGAACTGGCGGAGGATCTCCTTCTGCTTGTCGGAGAGGCGCTTGGGAATCTCGACGGAGACCGTCACGAACAGATCCCCCTTCGCGCCGCCGCGCAGCGACGGTATGCCCTGTCCGCGGATGCGGAACACCTGGCCGGGCTGCGTGCCCTCGGGAAACGCGAACTTGACGGGCTTTTCGAGCGTCGGCACATCGGCCTCGGTTCCGAGCGCCGCCTGCGTGAATGTAAGCGGGAGGTCGAGGTATAAGTCGTAGTTCTGGCGCCTGAACAGCTTGTGCGGCCGGACCGTCACGACGATCAGCAGGTCTCCCGCCTCGCCGCCGCGCTCGCCGGGCTCGCCCTGGCCGCGGATGGTCACGACCTGGCCGTTGTCGATGCCCGCCGGGATGCGGACGGTTCGCCGCTTCGAGGTTCTGACCTTGCCGCGCCCGTTGCACTTTGTGCAGGGGTCGGCCACGACCTTGCCGCTGCCCTTGCAGTTCGGGCAGGTGCGCGTGTTCTGGATCATGCCGAACGGCGTGTTCGAGGTCGTGCGGACCTGTCCGGAGCCTGCGCAGGTCTTGCAGGTCTCCGGGTTCGTGCCCGGCTTCGCGCCGGAGCCGTGGCACGCGTCGCACATTTCGTCGCGCACGAGGTTGACCTGCTTTTCGGTTCCCTTCGCGGCCTCCTCGAATGTGATCGTGATGTCGTAGCGCAGATCCGCGCCGGGAACCGGGCCGACGTCGCGCCGGGAGCCGCCGCCGAACCCGCCGCCGAAGAAGGACGAGAAGATGTCCTCGACGTCGAAGCCGCCGAACCCGCCGCCAAAACCCGAAAAATCGCCGTAGCCGCCGCCGCCGGGCGTTCCCGGCTGTTCGTGGCCGAAGCGATCGTAATTCGCGCGCTTTTTTTGGTCGGAGAGCACCTGATAGGCCTCGTTGACCTCCTTGAACTTCTCCTCGGCTTCCTTGTCGCCGGGATTGACGTCCGGGTGCAGCTTCTTCGCGAGCTGCCGGTAGGCGCGCTTGATCGCCGCGTCGTCGGCCGTCCGCTCGACGCCGAGCACCTCGTAATAGTCGCGTTTTGCCAAGGGTTTCCCCCTCCCTCTATCCACCCCCCGGGGCGAACCCCGGGAGGTGTTTTATGTGAACGCCGCCGGACAGAACGCTCCGCCGCGGCGATATCCGCCATCTCTCCCTGCGGGCGTCGGGCGGGTTCCCCAAGCCCCAGCGCTTCGGAAATCCCGCCCTCTGCCCGCGAAATCGGCCAACGATGGAGCCGCTATTTGTTGTCGGTGAAGTCGCTCTCGACGGTGCCGTCGTCGCCCTTCGGCCCCGCGGTATAGCCGCTTGCGCCGCTCGCGTCGCCGCCGGCGTCGTCGCCGCCCTGCGGGTTCTGCTGGTAGACCTTGCCGAAGATCGCGTAGGTTTTTTCGGAGAACGCGTCCATCGCGGACTTGATCTCATTGGCGTTGCCGCCCTCGCGGACCTTCTTGAACCTCTGGAGCTCGTCCTCGATCGTCGCGCGGTCGGCGGGGTCGAGCTTGCCCTCGAGCTCCTTCATGGTGCGCTCGGTCTGGTAGATCACCTGGTCGGCGCGGTTGAGCGTCTCGACCTCTTCCTTCTTCTTCTTGTCCTCGGCGGCGAACTGCTCCGCCTCGCGCACGGCCTTCTTGATCTCGCTCTCGGACATGTTCGAGGACGCCGTGATCGCGATCGACTGCTCCTTGCCGGTGCCGAGGTCCTTCGCGGACACGTGCACGATGCCGTTCGCGTCGATGTCGAACGTCACCTCGATCTGCGGCACGCCGCGCGGCGCGGGCGCGATGCCGGAGAGCTGGAAGCGGCCGAGCGTCTTGTTGTACGCCGCCATCTCGCGCTCGCCCTGCAATACGTGCACG
>JAAYZL010000130.1 GCA_012514855.1 Clostridiales bacterium | reverse complement strand
TGACGGAGCCGGGGATGGTGATGCTCGTCAGAGAGGAGCACTCGGCGAAGGCTCCATTGCCGATTTCAGTGACGGAGCCGGGGATGGTGATGCTGGTCAGGGAGTCACAGGAGGAGAACGCCCTATTGCCGATTTCAGTGACGGAGTCGGGGATGGTGATACTGGTCAAGGAACCGCAGGAGGAGAAGGCTCCATCGCCGATGGCGGTGACGGAGTCGGGGATGGTGATGCTGGTCAGGGAGTCGCAGGAGTAGAAAGCAGAATCGCCGATCAAGCGAATGCCGTCGGGAATTGTGTAGCTGGAAGCTTCGAACGCACAGGGGTATGTAATCAGCCGCTTTTCGGTTTTCTCAAACAGCACGCCGTTAATGGTTGCGAGAGTGGGATGATCGGGCGAAACCTGAATGGTGGTCAGCTCTTCGCAAGATCTAAAAGGATTGTTGCCTATGTCAGTGACGGAGTCGGAGATAGTGATGCTGGTCAGGGAGTCGCAGGAGAAGAAGGCGAAATCGCCGATGGCGGTGACGGAGTCGGGGATGGTAATGTTCGTCAGGGATTCGCAGGAGCAGAAGGCAGAATCGCCGATTATGTAAATGCCATCGGGAATTGTGTAGCTGGAAGCCTCGAACGCACAGGGGTATGTAACCAACCGCTTTTCGGTTTTCTCAAACAGCGCGCCGTCGATGGTTGCGAGGGTGGGATGATCGGACGAAACCCGAATGGCGATCAGCTCAGGGCAAGACTCAAAAGGATTGCTGCCTATGTCAGTGACGGAGTCGGGGATTGTGATGCTGGTCAGTGAGGTGCAGTAGGAGAAGGCGAAATCGCCTATGGCGGTGACGGAGTCGGGGATTGTGATGCTGGTCAGGGAACCGCAGAAAGAAAAGGCTCTATCGCCAATGGCGGTGACGGAGTCGGGGATGGTGATGCTCGTGAAGGAGTAGTAGCCCAAGAAGGCGTAATCGCCGATGCTTGTCACCCGATATCCACCCAGCGTATCCGGCACCATCAACGATCTTGCGTTGCCACGGTAATCTACAATTTCCGCTGTGCCGTCTGCTAGCAGGGCATACCTAAAATCTCCGTCGGTATAGATTGCACGTTCTTCCTCCGCGCAGGTCGCACCAAGCGTCAATACGAACAGCACAAACAGAATCACCGTGAACTTTTTCATCGGCATTCTCCTTCCCTTAGCACAGCGTCAATGCCGTGATATGGATAGCATAGCACATCCCGAACCCGCGTTCAAGCAGCTTCCGCATGCATATATGCCGTTATACCGACGATTGCCGTATTGTGCGGCGTTTCCTTATAGCTCCCGGTCGAAGATGTCGCTGTGCTCGAGGAATTCCTCGACCGTTGCAAACCCCAGCCGCTGCAGAAGCTCCAGCACGTACGGGTTGTGAAGCGGCGTTTCGTACTCCGCCTCGCCGCCGTAGCGCTCGACGTTCTCGCGGCCGGTCTCGCGGTCGAGCACGGCCTTCGGGCCGCCTACGCAGCCGCCGACACAGCCCATGCCCTCGTAAAAGTTCGCGGCGCGGTTGCCGCTTCGGATCGACTCGATCATCTGCCTGCACGCGGGGATGCCCGCCGCGTCCTCGGTGCGTATGCGGATCGCGCGGCCGGGGTTCAATTGCTCGACGGTCATGCGCACGGCGTCGCTGACCCCGCCTGCGCGCGCGTAGATGCGCCCGGCGCGCGACAAGTGGTCCCGGCCGTCCTCGCCGAGGTTCTCCGGATGGATATCCGCCGCCTCGAAGATGTCGCGCACCTCCTGGAACGTCAGCACGAAGTCGACCGCGCCCTTGAGGTCGGGCTCCCGCGCCTCGGCCTTCTTCGCGACGCACGGACCTACGAACACCGTCAAGGCGTCCGGGTGAAGCTGCTTGATCGTACGCCCCGCCGCGATCATCGGCGACACCGAGCCCGGCACGTGCGGCATCAGCTCGCGGTAGACCTTCTTCAGCATTGCGATCCACATCGGGCAGCAGCAGCTCGTGAGCTGGAAGTCCTCTTCCTTCGTGATGTTGCGGTCGAACTCGAGCGCCTCCTTGAGCGTCAGCACGTCCGCGAACAGCGCGACCTCGACCATGCCCTCGAACCCGAGCGCCTTGAACGCCGAGCGCAATTTTCCCGGCGTCACGCCCGCCGAGAACTGCCCGAGAAACGCCGGGGCGATCAGCGCGTAGGCCGGCCCCTTCGCGCGCTTGATCGCGTCGAGCGCCGGGAGCGCGTCGCGGCTTCCTGTCAGCGCGCCGGATTTGCACGCCTCGACGCACGCCTCGCAGCCGGCGCAGCGGTCGGGGTCGATCGCGACGCTCCCGTCCTCCTTGCGCACGATCGCGCCGAACAGGCATGCCGCCGCGCAGTGGGGCTCGGCGGCCGCGCACGCGCAGTCCGCAACCCGCCACACGGGCGCGCAGTTTGCCGGGTTCAGAAGGCAGTCGAGATGGCGGGGGTTCGCCCTTTCCGGGAGCGCCATATCCTTCTCCCCGGACGCCGCGCTTTTGAGCATCGCGCGGTACAATTCCTCAAAGGTCATTGCGGATTTTCCTCCTGTAATGCGTCCCGTCCCAGTATACCACGGTTTTCCGCTTCCGAAAAGGCGGGGGGCTGTTTTTTATGATAGTTTGGATACTTCGGCGCAAAATAGGACGGGGGTGAGGCGCTTGAATTTTGATCCCGCGCTGCTTGAAACGGTGGACCGAATCCTTGCGCAATACGAAGCGGTCCACGACGAGGTGGAGCGCGTCTGGCTGGAAAAGATGGTATTTACGTGGCATTGGTGGATCGGCGTCTCGCTGGCGGTGCTGCCGTGGGTGCTCTGGATCGTCGTCCGCGACCGGAAGCGGACGCACGACCTTCTGTACGCGGGGCTCTTCAGCGCGTTTGCGGCGACGATGCTGTGCATGCTCGGTGTCTCGCAGGGCGGGTGGAACTACAACACCTGGCTTATACCGTATGTACCGCAATACCTTCCGTGGGATCTGACCGTGATGCCGGTCACGGCGATGCTGTTCTATCAATTATTTCCGAAAATCAGCCCGTGGATCAAGGGGGCGGTCTTCGGCGTCACCGCGGCCTATATCGTGGAGCCGGTCTTCATCTGGCTGGGCTTTTACGAGCAAGGTGGCTGGCGGCACCACTACGGGCTGCCGATCTACTCCGCGATCTACATGATCGGGCACTGGCTGTACACGAGGCGGCGCGCGGCCGACTCCGTTGACAAACCGGCGCGGCCGGGCTAACATGGTGCGGAGGGGGGGCGGAAATCCATGAATACGCGCGTGAAGCTGGCGACGATCATCGTCGATGACCTGGAGGAATCCGTGCGGTTCTATTCCGACGTTATGGGACTTGCCGTGGACAGCGAGTACGACCTCGGCCCCAACGGGAGAATCATCTTGATGCGCGGGGGCGGGGACGGGATGGTGGAGCTGATCCGGTCGCCGCATTTCCCCGCTGGCTTCTATTCCGTGGGCATGTATGTCGACGACATGGACGAGGCCATGACCACCTTCCGGGCGAGGGGCGCGCGGATTCTCGCGGAGCCGGTGCCCATCACGGACGGGAGCTGCGCGTTTATCGAGGACCCAAACGGCGTCAGGATCGCGATTGTCTGCAAAAAATACGGGTAGGGAGCGGGTTCCGCCGGGTTTTCCGCATTGAAAAATCCCACCCTCGCGGGTGGGACCGGTGGAGCATAAAAGATTCGAACGATGATTTCTACAATGCCATTGTAGCGCGCTTCCAATGGACGCGCAGTTTCCCCTTCCGCGCTGCGAACGGATCGCCTGCGTGCGCATCAGCCGTAACCCCAATCCTTGACCTTCCATGCACTTTCGGGATTCTCTCTGGCCAAGGACCATTGCCAGTTCTTATAGGTGGAATCCGGCTCAAATCCG
>JAAYZL010000129.1 GCA_012514855.1 Clostridiales bacterium | reverse complement strand
GCGGCCACTGCCGCAACTGCCGCGGCGGAAACGGCCAGTGGTGCGCGCACACGAAGGGCGTCGGCGTGCAGCGCGCGGGCGCGTTCGCGGAATACCTGTGCCTGCCCGCGTCGAACGTCGTGCCGCTGGAGGAGGAGTCGCTTTCCGAGGACGTGATCGCGTTCTTCGACGCGTACGGAAACGCGACGCACACGGCGCTTCAGTTCGACGTCGTCGGCGAGGACGTGCTCGTCACCGGCGCGGGGCCGATCGGCATCATGGCGGGCGCGATCTGCAAGAAGAACGGCGCGCGGCAGGTCATCATCACCGACCTCAACGAATACAGGCTCGACCTCGCGCGCAGGATGGGGCTGTTCGCCGTCAACGTCGCGCACTTCAACCTCTGGGAGGTCATGCGCGAGAACCACATGGTCGAGGGCTTCGACGTCGCGCTCGAGATGTCCGGGAGCGAGGCGGCGCTGCACCAGATACTGGCGAACATGCGAAACGGCGGCAAGGTCGCGCTGCTGGGCATCTTCAAGTCCGACGCGCGCATCAACTGGAACGACGTGATCTTCAAGGGCCTGACGCTGCAGGGCGTCTACGGGCGCAAGATGTACGAGACGTGGTATAAGATGGCCGCGATGATCGAGGGCGGGCTCGACCTGACGCCCCTGATCACGCACCGGTTCCACTACACCGAATTTGAGCAGGGCTTCGCCGCGATGAACTCCGGAAACTGCGGCAAGGTCGTGCTGGACTGGAGGAAGGACGCATGAAGGACGCGCTTCGATTTTACGGGGCGGAGCTCGAAACCATCCGCGAGGCCGGAACCTTCAAGGACGAGCGCATCCTAAAGACCCCGCAGAGCGCCCGGATCGACACGACGCGCGTGGACGGCGTGCTGAACCTGTGCGCGAACAACTACCTCGGGCTCTCCGACAGCGCGGAATTGATCGCGGCGGCGAAGGCGAGCTACGACCGCTGGGGGTTCGGGCTCTCGAGCGTGCGCTTCATCTGCGGCACGCAGGAGCTTCACAAGGAGCTGGAACGGAGGCTGGCCGCGTTCCTCGGCATGGACGACGCGATCCTGTATTCGAGCTGCTTCGACGCGAACGGCGGGCTGTTCGAGGTGCTGCTCGGCCCCGGGGACGCCGTGATCTCGGACGAACTGAACCACGCGTCGATCATCGATGGCATCCGGCTCTGCAAGGCGCAGCGCTTCCGGTACAGGAACAACGACATGGCCGACCTCCGCGAAAAGCTCAAAGAGGCCGCGGACGCGCGCGTAAAACTGATCGCGACCGACGGCGTGTTCTCGATGGACGGCATCATCGCGAACCTGCCGGCGATCTGCGACCTCGCCGACGAGTTCGGCGCGCTCGTCATGGTCGACGACAGCCACGCGGTCGGCTTCATGGGCGCGCATGGGAAGGGCACGCCGGAGCACGCCGGGGTTCTCGGCCGCGTCGACATCCTGACCGGGACGTTCGGAAAGGCGCTCGGCGGCGCGTCCGGCGGCTACACGGCGGCGCGGAAGCCGATCGTCGACCTCCTCCGCCAGCGCTCGCGCCCGTATCTGTTCTCGAACACCGTCGCGCCCGCGATCTGCGCGGCGACCATAAAGGCGCTCGACATGCTCGAGGAGAGCACCGCGCTCCGCGACCGTCTCGAGGAGAACACCGCGTTCTTCCGCCGCGCGCTCGGCGAGATCGGGCTGACGGTTCCCGCGGGCGAGCACCCGATCGTGCCCGTGATGCTCGGCGACGCGCACGTCGCGAAGGAGTTCGCCGCGCGCATGCTCGAAAAGGGCGTCTATGTCGTCAGCTTCAGCTACCCCGTCGTCCCGAACGGCAAGGCGCGCATCCGCACGCAGGTCAGCGCCGGGCATACGCGGGAGGATTTGGCCTTCGCGGTACGATGTTTTCAGGAGGTCAAACGGGAGATGGGACTTTAAACCGACAGGAGCCGCGAGAGCGGCTCCTGTCGGTTTAGTTTTTCATGGTAAAGCCTTCCTTCTCGAACACGGCCATCCAGCCCTTGAGCCGGTTGAAGAAGTCCAAGTTGCTGTTCGTCTTTTCCATCATGCCGATCAACTGCTCCGCGGTCTCCTGCGGGTTGCCGCCGGCGAGCAGGCGGCGAATTTTCATCGTGCCCTCGAGCTCGGCCTCGGTAAACAGCAGCTCCTCGCGCCGGGTGCCGGACTTGTACATGTCGATCGCCGGGAAGATGCGGCGGTCGGAGAGCTTGCGGTCGAGGTGCAGCTCCATGTTGCCGGTTCCCTTGAACTCCTCGAAGATGATGTCGTCCATGCGGCTGCCGGTCTCGACGAGCGCGGTCGCGATGATCGTGAGGCTGCCGCCGCTCTCGATGTTGCGCGCCGCGCCGAAGAAGCGCTTCGGCTTGTGGAGCGCGCCCGGGTCGAGGCCGCCGGACAGCGACCGGCCGGTCGGCGGGATGACGAGGTTGTACGCGCGCGCGAGCCGCGTGATCGAGTCGAGCAGCACGACGACGTCCGTCCCCTGCTCGACCAGCCGTTGCGCGCGCTCGAGCACCATCTCGCTGACGCGCGTGTGGTTCTCG
>JAAYZL010000128.1 GCA_012514855.1 Clostridiales bacterium | reverse complement strand
TCCTCCGTCGGGACCGACAACCTGGGCGGCGGAAGGCTCGCGGCGGAGCACCTGCTCAAGCGCGGGTACCGGAACATCGGCCTGATGACGGGCATACTCGGCGAAGCGCGGCCGGGCGCGGCCTATGTCGACACGTTTCAGCGCAGGGTGTGGCGCGAGCGCACGCGAGGCTTCACCGACGCGCTCGCGGAGGCGGGCCTGGCGCCCTCGTTCCTCGCGGAGGGCTGTGCGTCGCTGTCCGAGGGGTTCCGGGCGGCGCAGGCCATGATGGAGGACGCGCTTGGGCGCCCCGACCGCCCGAGCGCGATCTACTGCGAAAACGACATCATGGCGCTCGGCGCGATCTCGAAGCTGCTGGAGCGCGGCGTTCCGTTTCCGGAATCGATGGCGGTGATCGGGCACGACGGACTCGAGATGTGCCTGAGCCTCTACCCGCACATCACGACGGTCGTGCAGCCCCGCTACGAGATCGGGCAGGTCTCCGCGGGCATGCTGCTCGACGGCATCGAGCAGAGCGCGCCCGCCGCGCACCGCGTGATCCCCTCGGCGATCTTTCGGGGCGACACGGCCTGACGCTCTCCCGGGCATTGCCCGCTCGCCGAAATTCCGCGCCGCGAATTGTGCAAACGGGGCGATAAAAAAAGATTCCGGATTCGGGATACTTGACAGAGGCCGGGCCGATGTTTTATAATCAGAGTACGGTATTGTTAGCGTTAACAAATTCTTCCTTCGCGAGGGGCAATCGGAGGGAATTGCCCCGTGGAGCGGTTTTTCCCGCAGCCGAAAGGGGAGGGCGTATGTCCGAATACATACTCGAAATGAAGGGAATCACAAAGACCTTTCCCGGCGTCGTCGCGCTGAACGACGTGTCGCTGTCCGTGAGGCGCGGCACCGTCCACGCGCTCGTCGGCGAAAACGGGGCGGGCAAGTCGACGCTGATGAAGATTTTGAACGGCGTCTACGAGGCCACGCGCGGCGAAATCCATCTGGACGGCGAGAAGCTGCATCTCGGCGGCGTGCGCGACGCCCAGAAAAAGGGCATCAGCATCATCTTTCAGGAATTCAACCTGATCAACACGCTGTCGGTCGCCGAAAACATCTTCCTCGGCCGCTACAACGACAAAAGGAGCATCGACTGGAAGAAGCTGAAGCTCGAGGCGCGCGCGCTGCTCGACCGGCTCGGGTTCAACTTCAGCGTGAACCGCGTTGTCGGCAAGCTCTCGACCGCCGAAAAGCAGCTCGTCGAGATCGCGAAGGCGCTTTCGCTGAACGCGAAGATCATCGTCATGGACGAGCCGACCTCGTCGCTCACGCGCACCGAGGTCGAGATGTTCTTCCCGATCATCCGGACGCTTCGCGACAGCGGCATCACCGTGATCTACATATCGCACAAGCTCGAAGAGGTGTTCCGCATCTGCGACCGCGTGACGATATTGCGCGACGGCTGCGTCGTCGGCGAGAGCGCCGTCGACGAGATCACGCGCGAGGGGATCATCGAGAAAATGGTCGGGCGGCCGATCGACATGGAGTACCCCCGGCGCACCGCCGAGCCCGCGGAGACGATCCTCGAGGTCAGGCGCCTGAGCCGCGGCAGAAAGCTCCGCGACATCGGCTTCGAGCTGAAGCGCGGCGAGATTCTCGGCATCGCGGGGCTCGTCGGCGCGGGCCGCACGGAGCTCGCCGAGGCGCTGTTCGGCGCGGACCCGCCGGATTCCGGCGAGATCCTGATCCGGGGCAAGCGGGCGATGATCCGCTCGACCGGCGAGGGCGTCAAAAACTCGATCGGCATGGTCACCGAGGACCGCAAGGAGACCGGCCTCGTGCTCGACATGGACATCGTGAAGAACATCACCGTCACGAAGCTCGACGCGGTGTCGAGGGGCGCGTTCCTGCGCCGCCGAAAAGAGGCGTTCGTCGCGGATGAATACGTCAAAAAGCTCGACATCCGCACGCCGTCGATCCATCAGGTGCTCTCGAACCTCTCCGGCGGCAACCAGCAGAAGGTCGTGCTCGCGAAGTGGCTGTTCTCCGAGGCGGACATATTGATCCTGGACGAGCCGACGCGCGGCATCGACGTCGGCGCGAAGTACGAAATCTACTGCCTGATCAACCGCCTGACGGAACAGGGAAAGGCGGTCATCATGATCTCCTCGGAGCTCCCGGAGGTATTGGGCATGTCGGATCGGATACTGGTCATGCACGAGGGCAGGATCAAGGGCGAGCTGACGGGCATCGACAAGACGGCCGAGCGCGTGATGCAGCTCGCGATCGACTGAGCGGGGAGGGCGAAGTGTGAGAAAGTATTTCAACAGGGAAGCGCTTTTGAACCTCATGCTCAGCAACGGCATTTTGCTCGTCATCGTCGCGCTGATCCTCGTGACGGGCGCCATCGAGCCGAACTTCCTGACCTGGCGGAACCTGGTCAACGTGCTCCGGCAGAACGCGGTGGTCGGCATCGTCGCCTGCGGCATGACCTACTGCATCATCGGCGGCGCGTACGATCTGTCGGTCGGCTCGGTCGTGTCGATGTCGGGCGTGATCGCCATCCTCTCGATCAACGCGGGCGTCAACGAGTTCCTCGCGATCGCCTACGCGCTGCTCGCGGGGCTCGGCGTCGGCATCGCAAACGGCTCCCTGATCTCTTTGATCAACGGCCGCAGCGGCGAGGCGTTCATCGTCACCTACGGCATGCAGGTCGTCGTCGCGTCGATCGCGCTGTTCCCGTCGAACGGGCTGTTCATCGCCGGGCGCGTCAGCGAGGGCTTTTTCAAGACCATCGGGCGCGGCTACTGGCCGATCGGACTGTTCCTCGCGATCGCGGTCGCGCTCGAGATCATCCTCCAGCGCACGCGCTTCGGCCGGAAGATGTGCTTCATCGGCAGCAACATGGACGCCGCGAAGATGAGCGGCATCCGCGTGAAGCCGCACCGCGTGAGCTTCTACGCGATTTCCGGCGTGCTTGCGAGCTTCGCGGGCGTGCTGCTCTGCTCGCGCGTCACCTCGTCGAACCCGACGGCGGGCGTGGGGTTCGAGATGGACGCGATCGCCGCGGTCGTCGTCGGGGGCACGAGCACGAACGGCGGCAGGGGCTCGATCATCCGCACGCTGATCGGCGCGATCGTCATCGGCGTCATGGGAAACGCGCTGAACATATTGGACATCACCGCCTACCACCAGCAGATCGTCAAGGGCATGCTGATCATCGCGGCGGTCGCGATGGATCTGTGGAACAAGCGGATTCGGGCGAGGAGGATGGCACATGAAAGGGTTTAAGCGCAACGGGGAGCGGCTCGGGCCCTTTTTGCTCGAAAACGCCGTGTCGATGATCATGATCGCGTTCATGCTGTTCATGGTCGTCCGCAAGCCCTCGTTCATCCGCTGGGAGAACCTCGCGAACATCGTCAACGAGTTCGCGATCTACGGCATCACCGCCTGCGCGATGACCACGGCCATCATCTGCGCGGAGTTCGACCTGTCGGCGAGCTCGGTGTTCGCGTGGTCGACGGTCCTGTGCTGCATGCTGTGCAACCGGTTCGGCTTCGCGCCCGCGGTCGTCCTGACGCTTTTGTGCGGGGCCCTGTTCGGCGCCCTGAACGGCGTCTTGGTCGCGCTCGTTCGCATGCCGGCGTTCGTCGCGACGCTGGGCACGATGACCGCGATCAAGGGGCTCGCGTACGTGGTCACGGACGCGCAGCCGATCAACACGACGAACGAGACTTTGAAGGCGCTCGGCCAGTTCGAGGTTCTGGGCATCGGCTCCGCGCCGATGGTGTTCCTCGCGGTGCTGCTGGTGTTCGCGTACTTCCTCAAGAAGACGCGCTTCGGCCGCGCGATCTACGCGACCGGCGGAAATTACGAGGTCGCGCGGCTCTCGGGCATCAACGTGAAATTCAGCAAGTTCATCATCTTCGTGCTGCTCGGCTCGTGCGCGGCGCTGTCGGGCATCATGTACACCTCGCGCATACTCGCGGGCTGGGCTCCCTACGGCTCCGACCTGTCGCTCTACTGCGTCGCCGCGACCGTCATCGGCGGCACGAGCCTCGCCGGGGGCAGCGGCGGCGTCCACAGGACCGTCATCGGCGTGCTGCTGATGGCGATCATGTTCAACGCCCTGACGATGCTCGGCGTCGACGGCTCGATGCAGAAGTTCATCCGCGGGCTCGTGCTCATCACCGTCATCATGCTCGACGCGTTCGCCAACAAGCGCCAGCGATCCTAGAGAATCGGTTGTCCGCCGCATCGCGGCTTCGCAACAATATGAAGAGGAGGGTGTACCCATGAAGAAAGCTCTGGTTTTGACCTTGGCTCTGGTCATGATCGCGTCCTGCGCGTTTGCGGAGGGCAAAATCCTGATGTCCAGCGCCTACTACACCGCGCCCTACGGCTCCCCGCTGCAGGAGGCAGTCAAGGCCAAGGCGGAGGCGCTGGGCTACGAAATCCAGATCGTCGACGGCGAGCAGAACGCCGACAAGCAGTTGGCGCAGTTCAAGGCTGCGGTCACCGACGGCTTCGACGCGCTGATCTACTGGCCGGGCGACCAGGCCTCCACGCCGCCGGTCGTCGAGTACCTGAACTCCACCGGGCTTCCGTGGGTCGCGGTGAACACCGTCGTCGACGCGT
>JAAYZL010000127.1 GCA_012514855.1 Clostridiales bacterium | reverse complement strand
TGCAGGCGTCGTTCAACAGCTTCCCGAAGGCGGTGCCGATGTACGTGCTCGGGACGCTGCTCGTGTTCGGGGCGCTCTTCGGCCGCGCGATCTGCGCGTTTTTGTGCCCGTTCGGGCTGATCCAGGAGCTGCTGCACAAGATCCCGACGCGCAAGATCAAAAAGGGCGTTTGGACGCGCAGGCTCACGGGTATCAAGTACATAGTGCTCGCGGTGTTCGTCATCGCGCTCCCCGTGTATTTTCTGGTCAGGAACGGCGTCGTCACGCCGGCGTTCTGCAAGTGGTTGTGCCCGGCCGGGACGCTCGAGGGCGGGTTTCCGCTCCTGATCGCGGACGAAAACCTCAGGGCCGCCGCGGGCTGGCTGTTTTCGTGGAAGGCTCTCGTGACGGTCTCGGTCGTCGCGCTCTCGGTGTTCATGTTCCGGCCGTTCTGCCGGTTTTTGTGCCCGCTGGGTGCGATCTACTCGCTGTTCAACCGCCTCGCGCTGTTCGGGGTCCGCGTGGACGAGGAGAAGTGCATCCATTGCGGCCGGTGCACGCGCCCCTGCGGGATGGACGTCCGCGAGGTCAACGACCGGGAGTGCCTGCGCTGCGGCGACTGCATCCCCCGCTGCCCGACCCACGCCATCCGCTGGAGATGGCCGATCAAAAAAGGAGGAAAAATCGATGAAAAAATTGCTCGCGGTACTGCTGGCGCTCCTGATCCTGTCCCCCGCCGCGCTGGCTGCGCAAATTGCCCCGGTGCAGATCGGCAGCGAGGTGCCGGACTTTGAGGTGGAGCTCCTCGACGGCACGGCGTTCAGGCTGTCCGAGCAGCGCGGCAAGGTCGTGCTGGTCAACATCTGGGCGAAGGACTGCCCGTCCTGCGTCGGCGAGATGCCGGACCTTCAGAAGCTCTCCGAGGACTACGGCGAACAGCTCGTCGTGCTCGGCCTGAACGCTGGTGATAGCGCCGAGACGGTCAGCAAATTCCTCGAGGATAAAGGCTACACCTATCCCTCCGCGCTCGACGAGGACTACAAGCTTACGATGGAACTGTTCCCGACGAACTACATCCCCTACACCGTCGTCATCGACCCGAACGGCATCGTGACCGAGATGCAAGTGGGCGCCAGGAGCTACGACGTGTTCCACGGCTATATCGACGCCGCGCTCGCGGGGGCGGAGAGCCCGGCGGAGTAAAACAAAGCGCAGCCTGTTCAAAAACCCGCAATGCCAGGAGCCGAGCCTGCAAAAGAGGGAGCTTATCGGTGCAATAAGTGACCGAATTTTGCAGGCGATGTCGACAACGCATTGCGGGATTTTTCAACAGGCTGAAGCCGCCTCCTCGCGGGGGCGGCGCCTTCTGTTATCCCTTGAGTTCGCTCGTGCAGTGCGGGCACCTCGTCGCCTTGTCGTTGAGCTCGCCGAAGCAGTACGGGCAGAGCCTCGCCGGCTTCGCCTCGGGCGCGGGCGCGGGCTTCCGGAATTTCGCGACCAGCTTCACAAAGAGGAAGATGCACAATGCCACCAGCAGGAAGTTGATGACCGCCTGGATGAACGAACCGTAGGCCAGCACCGGGGCGGCGTCCCCGTCGCCCATGACGACGCCGAGCGTCGAGAAGTCCACCTTGCCGGTGATCAGCGAGATCAGCGGCGTGAACAGGTCGTTGACCGCCGAGGTGACGATGCTCGAGAACGCCGCGCCGATCATGACGCCGACCGCCAGGTCGATCACATTGCCCTTGAACGCGAAATCCCGAAATTCCTTCCAGAGCTTCATGGCTGTTCCCCCTCTTTTGGATTTTTATGTCCCTGCCATATTCTAGCACATTTTCTGTCACAAATCCAGCATTCGGTACTAGCCAATTGAACTTTTTCATGCTATAATAAATGCGTGTGGGCGGGCACGGCCCTCCCTTCACCAACGCAATAAGGAGGAATTTCTGTCATGAAGAAGCTGCTTTCTGTCCTGCTGGTTTTCGCAATCATGGCCGTGGGCGGCGCCGCGCTTGCCGAGGGCTATGAGCTCGCGCTGGTCACCGACGTCGGCAACATCGACGACCAGTCGTTCAACCAGAGCTCATACGAGGGCATGGTAGCCTTCGCCGAGGCGAACGCCCTGACCTACGCCTACTATCGCCCGAGCGAGGACTCCGACGAGGCCCGCATGGAGTCGATCCGCACGGCCGTCGACAAGGGCGCGAAGGTCGTCGTCCTGCCCGGCTACCTGTTCGCCGGCTCGGCCGCCGAGGCGCAGGCCGAGTTCCCGGAGGTTAACTTTATCGTCATCGACACCGAGCCCGCCGGCGGCAACGCCCCGAACACCGTCTCGATCTACTATCAGGAGGAGCAGTCCGGCTTCTTCGCGGGCTACGCCGCGGTCAAGGACGGCTACACGAGGCTCGGCTTCATCGGCGGCATGGCGGTTCCGGCGGTCATCCGGTTCGGCCAGGGCTTTGTCCAGGGCGCCGACTACGCGGCGCAGGAACTGGGCATCGACGTCGACGTCAAGTACTGGTACTGCGATTCCTTCGGCCCGAGCGACGACATCAAGACCAGAGCCGCCGGCTGGTACACCGAGGGCACCGAGGTCATCTTCGCCTGCGGCGGCGGCATCTACCTCTCGATCGTCGCGGCGGCCGAGGAGGGCAACGGCAAGGTCATCGGCGTGGACACCGACCAGGCGCACGTGTCCGAGATCATCATCACCTCGGCCATGAAGGATCTGGCCAACTCCGTCCAGTACGCGCTTGGGAAGCTGTACGGCAACGGCGGCGTGTGGCCGGAGGACATCGCCGGAACCACGCTGAACCTGGGTGTGGCGGATCAGGGCGTCGGCCTCCCGACGGCGGAGACCTCCTGGCGCTTCAACAGCTTCACCGTTGAGGAGTACGAGGCGCTCTACCAGAAGATCGTTAGCGGCGAAATCGCCGTCGACGCCGGCATCGAGGCGATGCCCGCGACCGTGAAGGCGACCGTGGACGAGCAGAACTGACGCGCATTGTGAAAACGAGGGGCTGTCTCCAACGAGGCAGCCTCTTTCACCGTTTATGCAAAGGGGTTATCGGATGAGCGAATACGTCATCGAGATGCTGAACATCACAAAGGAGTTCCCCGGCGTCCGGGCGAACGACGACATCACCCTTCAGCTCAGAAAAGGCGAGATTCACGCGCTGCTCGGCGAGAACGGCGCGGGAAAATCGACGCTGA
>JAAYZL010000126.1 GCA_012514855.1 Clostridiales bacterium | reverse complement strand
CGACGATCCGCGCCGCGAAAAAGGCCGCGATCTTTTCCCTCGAGATGCCCGCCGAGCAGCTCGCGATGCGCATGCTCTGCACAGAGGCGAAGGTCGACATGCAGCGCGTGCGCCGCGGGCAGATTTCCGACGAGGAATGGGGCAAGCTATCGGAAGCGATGATCGGCATCGGCCCCGCGGGGATGTTCGTCGACGAGAAGACCGGCGCGACGGTTTCGGAGGTGCGCTCGAAGGCGCGCAGGCTGCAGCTCGAGCAGGGGCTCGACCTGATCATGATCGACTATATACAGCTCATGAGCGGCAGCGGCCGCTTCGGGAGCCGGCAGGAGGAGGTCTCGCAGATCTCGCGCTCGCTGAAGGGGCTCGCGACGGAGCTCGGCGTGCCGGTCATCGCGCTCTCCCAGCTCTCGCGCGCGCCGACCGCGAGATCGGGCCACCGGCCGGTGCTCTCCGACATCCGCGACTCCGGCGCGATCGAGCAGGACGCCGACGTCGTGATGTTCATCCACCGGGAGGAGTACTACGAACCGGACACCGCCGAAAAAAACATCGCCGAGATCATCATTGCCAAGCAGCGCAACGGCGCGCTCGGAACGGTGAAACTCGGCTGGAAGGGCGAATACACGTGGTTTATGGATCTGTCGCCGCGCGCGAAGGAGGCGGTGGGGCAGGGTTAGAGATTTCCGTCCGCTGCCGCGCAGTCCGCGCAAAGGCCCAGGTCGCGCTCCGAACAGTCGTCGCAGAGCATTGCGCCGCAGCTCGTGCAGCCATGCAGCGATCTCGCGTCGGCAAGTTTGTGGCACATGGTGCACTCCATCATGGACATTCGAAAACACCCCTTCTAAACGACTTATCGTGAGTTTGGTTTGTAAAGGGGCATTTTATGCAGGAAACCTTCGGAAACCCTCTGCTGTCACCACGGGTCTGAATTTTTACGCGCTGCGGAAAACGGCGGCAAAGCGGAGCCGTTTTCCGTGAAAATGCGGGCGGGAAAAGGAGGTTCCTGGCGGAACCTCCCAGGCGATCAGCGCTTGACGCACACGATCAGGTTCCCGCATTCGTCGATAAACAGCGGAACCGTCGCGCGCTCGCACGGGTTGAATGGGTTCACCACGCAGATCGGCGGCGCGGCGGGGATGCAGGGGCTGCAGGGGCCGCAAGGCGGCGGCGGGCAGGGCGGCGGACAGGGTGGAGTCGGCTGGCACGGCCGCGGCGGTTTCGGAGGGTCGCAAGGGGGCTTGCGGCATGCGCAGGGCCTCTGCTGGAAGAGCGGGATCCGTGCCATCGGCTCGTCCGGCGCGCAGCAGCCCGGGTTCATGGGCGGTCTGTTTTGCATATCGTTCAGACTTCCTTTCTCAAGAGCGCCGCGAGCGGCGCCTGCTGCGAAATTTTCCCGCGCGGCGCGCTGCAATCGACGCCGCGGGGACCGCTTCTCCGGCGAAAGCCGGGAGCCGGTCGATTCCATACTATGCGGGTGGGGGTTCTGTTGCGAAAACGCTGCGGGAGGAATGGGGATGAAGGCGAAGGCGTCGGCGGAGGTGCTCAACGCGCTGAAAATCGCGGTCGGGATTTTCATCGGCGCGCTCTCGTACCGCATGTATCTGATCCCGAACGACATCGCGCCCGGCGGCTTTACCGGCATCGCGCAGATTCTCAACCGCGTGCTGCCCGGCATCAGCATCGGGTCGCTGGTGCTGATCCTGAACGTGCCGCTGTTCGCGTTTTCGATGAAGGCGATGGGGTTTCGGTTCGGCGTTAGGTCGCTGATCGCGTCGATCGGGCTTTCGCTGTTGCTCGATTATCTGCCGATTCAGCCGGTCACGGACGACGTGCTGCTCGCGACCGTGTTCGGCGGCGTGTTCGGCGGCATCGGCTTCGGGCTGGTGCTGCGCGGAAGCGCGACGACCGGCGGCTCGGACATGCTGGCCTCGATCCTCCACAAGCGCTTCCCGGCGCTCAAGATCAACGTGGGGCTGTTCGCCGTCGACGCGATGGTCATCGCCGCCTCGGGCTTCGTGTTCGACCCGTCCGCGGCGATGTACGCGCTGATCTGCGCGTTCGTGCTGAACGTCGTGCTGGACTTCGTGCTCGAGGGGCCGGGCCTCGCGCGCTCGCACCTGATCATCTCGACGAGGGGCGACGAGATCGCCGAGCGGATCATCAAGGAGCTCGGCCGCGGCGTGACCTCGCTGGACGCCCGGGGCATGTACAGCGGGCAGGAGCGGAGCGTGCTTCTGTGCGTCGTCAACCGGCTCGAGACCATAAGGCTTCGCAACATCGTCTTTTCCGTCGACCCGAAGGCGTTCATGATCGCCAACAACGCGCATGAGGTGCTCGGCGAGGGCTTCAAGATGCACGGGAAGTAGCTTTTGCCACCGGGCGTCCGGGTCTTTACAAAGGCGCGGTTTCGTGGTAGAATGGTACGGGAACGATCCTGCGGGCTTCCGCCGGGGGTTGGCCCGGGGAGGTTTGGGAATGCCGCAAAAGGGCGTGAAGACGGTCGCGCAGAATCGCCGCGCGCGGCATGACTATTTTGTGTTGGAAACGTGGGAGGCGGGCATCGAGCTCAAGGGGACGGAGGTCAAGTCCATCCGGCTCGGCAAATGCGCGCTGAAGGACTGCTACGCGGCCGTCCGGGACGGCGAGCTGTTCGTCTACGGCATGCACATCAGCCCCTACGAGAAGGGCAGCTTCTCCAACACCGACCCGTTGCGCCCGAAAAGGCTTCTGATGCACAGGTCGGAGATTCGCAAGCTCCAGCAGGGCGTGATGCAGAAGGGGCTTTCGCTGATCCCGCTGAGCGTGTACCTCAAGGACGGGCGGATGAAGCTCGAGATCGCGCTGTGCAAGGGCAAGAAGCTCTACGACAAGCGCGACGACATGGCCGAGCGCGACGCCCAGCGCGACATCGACCGGAGCATGCGCGACAGGAACCGGGAACTTTAAGGCAAGCGCGACAGGACCGGGTTCCCAACCGATATGGGGGCGTATTTGGTTTCGACGGGGATACGGAGGACTCGATAAGCGAGCGGCGGCCCTGAACCGCCCAACAACGGGAAAACAATAAGAACTGACAACTACAACACTGTAGCCGTCGCGGCT
>JAAYZL010000125.1 GCA_012514855.1 Clostridiales bacterium | reverse complement strand
TCGGACCCTGCTAACGGAGGTCAGCCCGCACCGCCTACTGCCACTTCAGCGGAGTGCTCCGGAGTGAACTTCGCCGCGCATTCCCGCCGCCGCGCTTTCAGCCGAGGCGCGGCTCTCTTTGGGCGTCCCTGACACGGTTACTCTCTCTTTCATCGCGTTTGTCGGCGTGCCCATCCCGTATAGGGCCCGCCGACCTGAATCCGCAAGCGGATTCTCAAACTCTGTTTACCGGGATTATACCACGCCCGTCCCCTTCCCGCAAGCGGTTTATCCGAATTTTACCCTTGGGCAATCGCCTTTTCAAACCTCGAAATCGCACGCGACGGAATGTTCCCGCACCTCGTGCATCCGCTTTCTGACCGGCATGTGCGCGGGGTGGACTTGATACGCGTCGAACGCGGCCCTGTCCCGAAACAGCGCCGCGAGCCCGAGGTCGTAGCTGCGCTCGCTCCCGAGTATGTCGCCCCCCGCCTCGAGATCGAGCATGCCCTCGACCCTTCCCTTCATGCCGTAGAAGCCCTCGACGAGGCTTGGAATCTCCGATTTGTATTCGTCCCTGATCTTGAAGAGCACGATGTGTCGAATCATGGGGTTTTCCTCCGCCGTTTTTCGGAAATTCTAGCACAAAACCCTGAACGGCGCAAGTTTTTTACGTTTCTCGCTTGCGCGCCGCGAAGAAAGACGATATACTATTCCCAATTTTACGTTGAAGGAGGGATTCAGGTGTCCGATCAGGTCAGACAGATCGCCATGCGCGTGAAGGAACTGCGTGCAATTTCGGACCTCACGGTTGAGGAGGTCGCCTCAAGGGCGGGGCTTTCCGTCGAGGAATACGAGGCCATTGAGAGCGGCCGCACCGACATGCCGATCAGCCTGCTGCTGAAGCTGTCCGAGATGTACTCCGTCGACACGACGGCCATATTGACCGGACAGGGCCCGCGCCTGAGCGTCTGCGCGCTGACGCGGCGCAACATGGGAACGCCCATCAAGTGCGCGAGCCACTACGTCTACAAGAATCTCGCCTACAACTTCAACCACCGCAAGATCGAGCCGCTCCTGGTCTCTGTCGAGCCGGGCGCGAACCGCGAGATGGCCACCAACAGCCACGAGGGCCACGAGTTCGACTACGTGCTCGAGGGCACGATGCGGCTCAGGGTCGGCGGGCAGGAAATGGTCATGAACGAGGGCGATTCCGCCTATTACGACTCGATCTACCCGCACGCGATGCAGGCGGTCGGGGACAAGACCTGCGTGTTTCTCGCGATGGTAATACCGTAAAATACGACGGAGGAGATTTATGAACCTGCTCCCGCGGTTTACCCGGACGGATTACGCATCCGCCGAGGATTTTTTGAGAAACTACTCTTACACGGCGCCCGCCGGGTTCAACTTCGCGCGCGACGCGATCGATGAGTACGCCCGACTTTCCCCCGACCAGCTCGCGCTGCTGTGGACGAACGAATTGGGCGAGGAGCGCAGGTTCACGTTCGCCGACATGCGGCGGCTGTCGGTCAAGGCCGCGAACGCGCTCGTAGCCCTCGGCGTCAGGCCGCACGAGCCGGTGATCCTGATGCTCAAGCGGCGCTACGAAAACTGGCTGTGCTCGCTTGGGCTCATGCGCATCGGCGCGATCCAGGTGCCGGCGACGCACCAGCTGCAGGAGAAGGATATCGTCTACCGCGTGAACTCCGCCGACGCGAGCACGATCGTCACCGTCGGCGAGCCGGAAATCCTCGAGCACGTACGGCGCGCGCGGGCGCAGTGCCCGGGGCTGCGCGCGGTCGCGGCGCTCGGGGGCAAACACGAGGGCTTCGAGGACTTCGACCGGGTGTTCGAGGAAGCGCCCGAGGAGATGGGCGCGTGCTTCCGGCCGAACGAGGACGACGTGATGCTGATCTACTTCACGTCCGGCACGACCGGCATGCCCAAGATGCTCGCGCACGGCTACGACTACGGCATCGGCCACCTGATCACCGGCGCTTTCTGGCACAACCTGAGCGACCGCTCCGTGCACCTGACCGTCGCCGACTCCGGCTGGGCGAAGTGCGGCTGGGGGAAGTTCTACGGCCAATGGATCGCGGGCGCGGTGAACTTCGTCTACGACTTCGACAGGTTCAACGCGAAGAACATGCTGAAAATCCTCGAGAAATTCCGCGTGACGAGCTTCTGCGCGTCGCCGACGATCTACCGCTTTCTGATCAAGGAGGACCTCGAAACGTACGACCTGTCGGCGCTTACGTGGGCGACGACCGCGGGCGAGCCGCTGAACCCCGAGGTGTACAACCAGTTCCTCCGGCTCACCGGCGTCAAGATCTACGAGGCGTTCGGCCAGAGCGAGACGACGCCGCTTTTGCTCACGCACCGCTGGATGGAGCCGCTGCCGGGCTCGACCGGCGTGCCGAGCCCGCACTACCGGATATGCGTCGTCGACCCGACCGGGCGCGACGTCGAGATGGGCGAAGAGGGCGAACTGTGCGTCGACCTCTCGAAGGGGCGGCCGGCGGGGCTGTTCATGGGCTACTACCGCGACCCGGAGCAGACGAAGTACGCGTTTCGCGGCAACATGTACCACACCGGCGACATGGTCTGGAGGGATGAGGCCGGGTATTACCACTTCATCGGCCGCTCGGACGACGTAATAAAATCCTCCGGCTACCGCATCGGGCCGTTCGAGGTCGAGAGCGCGCTGATCAGCCACCCGGCGGTCCTCGAGTGCGCGATCACGGGCGTTCCGGACCCCGACCGCGGGCAGGTCGTCAAGGCGACCGTGATGCTTTCGAGGGGCTGCGAGCCTTCGGAGGCGCTCAAGAAGGAGCTGCAAAACCACGTCAAAAAGGCGACCGCGCCGTACAAGTACCCGCGCATCATCGAGTTCGTCGACGAGCTTCCCAAGACCATCTCCGGCAAGATCCAGCGCGCGAAGCTGCGCAAGCAGGACGAGGAGAGGGCGCGCAGACCGACATTTAAATTGGAGGGTTCGGAATGAAAGCCATGGAACTGCTGAAAAAAATCTATCGGCGCTACCTGCTCGACGCCATGTCCGCGATGGCGCTGGGGCTGTTTTCCTCGCTGATCATCGGGCTGATACTGTCGCAGCTCGGCAGGATTCCGATTCTGTCGTTCCTGATCCCGTTCGGGGAGATCGTCTCGGCGAAGTCGCCGGTCGTCGGCGCGGCCATCGGCGTCGCGATCGCCTACGGGCTGAAGGCGAAGCCGCTGGCGATGTTCTCGTCCGCGGCGACGGGCGCGCTCGGCTACCAGCTCGCGGGCGCGGTCGGCGCGTACCTCGCGGCCGTCGTCGGCGCGGAACTCGGGAGCTGGGTCGCCGGAAAGACGAAGGTCGACATCATCGCGGTGCCCGTCGTCGCGATCGTCTCCGGCTGCCTCGTCGGAGCCTGGTCGGCGCCCGGCATCAACCGCGCGACCGCGGCGCTGCAGCGCTTTCTCGAGATGGCGACGGCGCTGCGGCCGATCCCGATGGGCATCATCATATCGGTCGTATTCGGTATCGTCCTGACCGCGCCGATTTCGAGCGCCGCGCTCGCCGCGATGATCTTCACCGTGCCGGAGGGTCAGGCCATGGGCGAAGGGCTGCTGCTCGCCGCCGGCGCCGCGACCGCCGGCTGCTGCGCGCACATGGTCGGCTTCGCGGTCGCGAGCTGGCGCGAAAACCGCGTGGCAGGGCTGATCGCGCAGGGGCTGGGAACCTCGATGCTGCAGGTCGGCAACATCCTCGCCCACCCCGCGATACTGCTGCCGGCGGTCATCGCCTCGGCGATCACGGGCCCGCTCGCGACGACGCTGTTTCAGATGAAGAACGCGTCCGCCGCCGCGGGCATGGGAACGAGCGGCCTCGTCGGGCAGTTCGGCACCTGGGCCGCGATGTCGTCCGAGGGCGCGGGGCCGGTGCTCCTCAAGATCGCGCTTCTGCACGTGCTCTTCCCGGCCGCGATCGCGCTCCTGACCTCCGAGATCATGCGCAAACGCGGATGGATCAAGTTCGGGGATATGAAGCTCAACCTCTGAAAGCAACCGGCGAAGGATTTCAGCCCTTCGCCGGATTTTTATTCCTCTTCCCATCCCCGGCTCCGCTCGATCGCCCGGTGCCAGTTCCGGAGCATCCTCTGCCGCGCGCCCTCGCCCATGTTCGGCACGAACTCCCGGTCGGGCTGAAAGAGCTGCTGGAGCTTTGCGTCGTTCCAGAGTCCCACCGCGCGCCCGGCGAACATCGCCGCGCCGAGCGCCGTCGTCTCGACGGTCTTGGGCCTCAGCACGCGCGCGCCGAGGATGTCCGCCTGAAACTGCATCAGAAAGTCGTTCGCGCTCGCGCCGCCGTCCGCGCGCAGCACGTTCAATTTCGCGCTGCTGTCGCGGCTCATCGCCTCGAGCACGTCCGCGGACTGGTAGGCGATCGACTCGAGCGCCGCGCGCACGATGTGCGCCCGGCCGGTGCCGCGCGTGAGGCCGACGATCGTGCCCCGGCTGTACATGTCCCAGTGCGGAGCGCCGAGCCCCGTAAACGCGGGCACAAAATACACGTTTCCGTTGTCGGAGACCGACAGCGCAATCTCCTCCGTCTCCTCCGCCGACGCGATCATCTTCATCTCGTCGCGCAGCCACTGGACGACCGCGCCCGCGACGAACACGCTGCCTTCCAGCGCGTAGCGCACTTGGCCGTCGAGCCGCCAGGCGATCGTCGTCACGAGGTTGCTGACGGACTTGACCGGGTGCGCGCCGGTGTTCATCAGCAGGAAGCAGCCGGTGCCGTAGGTGTTTTTCGACATGCCGGGCGCGAGGCACCCCTGCCCGAACAGCGCCGCCTGCTGGTCGCCCGCGAGCGCCGCGACCGGGATCTCGCGGCCGAGTATGCGCTTGTCGAGCACGCCGACGACGCGCGAGGTGTCGACGACCTCGGGGAGTACCTGCTGTGGGATGTCCATCGCGCGCAGCAGCATGTCGTCCCATTTCTGCTCGCGGATGTTGTAAAGCATCGTGCGCGCGGCGTTCGTCGCGTCGGTCACGTGCGGCCGGTTCGCGCACAGGTTGTTCGCCAAAAAGCTGTCGACGGTTCCGAAGCACAATTCGCCCCGGAGCGCCCGCGCGCGCGCGTTCGGCACGGTGTCCAACAGCCACTGGAGCTTCGTGCCGGAGAAATACGCGTCCGGGATCAGCCCCGTCCGGTCGCGGACGGCGTTTCCGAGCCCGTCGCGCTTGAGCCGCTCGATCAAGGGCGCGGTGCGGCGGCACTGCCACACGATCGCGTTGTAGAGCGGCTTCCCGGTCTCGCGCTCCCACAGAAGCGTCGTCTCGCGCTGGTTCGAGATGCCGACGGCCTCGATGTCCCTGAGCCGCACGCCGGACTTTTCGACCGCGAGCTTGAGCGCCTCGGTCTGGCTGCGGAGGATGTCGTCCGGGCGGTGCTCGACCCAGCCCGGCCGGGGATAGAGCTGGTCGAATTCCAGCCCATGCGACGCGACGAGGCCGCCGTTCTCGTCGAAAATCACCGCGCGCGAGCTCGTCGTGCCCTGATCGAGCGCCGCAACATACTTCATTGCGCTTATCCCCCTTTGATTTTTACGCCAAAGATGCGCCTGCCGCGCGTGCCGACGACGAGCATGTCGTCGAATACCGCCGGCGAGCCCTCGATGTTCGATCCGAGGTCGCAGTCCATGACTTGGTCGCCGGTCAGCCCGTCGAGAAGCCGCAGCTTCCCGGAGGCGCTGCCCTGCGCGACATACCCCCTGCCGCTCTCGGAATATACGCACACCGGCGACGACCAGCCGCCGGAGCCCATATTGACCTCCCAGGCGACGTTCCCGTTTTCCTTGTCGACAGCGTAGAGCGTCGAGCCGCCGCTCGTGCGCGTCATGTAGACGTACACGAGCCAACCGAGCGCGCCCTTCCCCACCGCCGGCGTCGCGAACGCGCCGCCCTCGCTGCTGCCGGAGGTGCGCACCTTGACCGGCAGGTACCAGAGCTGCTCGCCGGTCAGCGCGTTCAGCTTGCGGAAATACGCCTTCCCGCCGGAGCTGTGCTCGAGCTCGCACGCGGTGTAGAGCGCGACAAGCCCACCCTCCTCTTCCTCGAGCGCGGTCGTCGCGTCGGTGTCGTCGCCGACGTCGACCGCCCACTCGCACTTGAGCGCGTTCAGGTTCACGCACTGCAGAAGCCCCGAGTTGTCCGCGAAGTACCCGTATTGATTGTAGACGGCGATCGAGTTTTCCATGCCCGGCTGCTTCGACACGCTCGACCGGAACACATAGCGGTCGACCTCGGGATCGACCGAGATCGTGCCCGCCGCGGGATCGAACCGCGTGTTGAGCTTCACGAGGTACAGGATTGCGTTCTCGCCGATCTGGATCATCGTGTCGGTCTCGGCGTCGATCAGCGGCGCGGCGTCGAACGCGTACCAGTAGCGGATCGCCTTCTTGTCCCGGCCGTCGAGAAAGTACAAAAGGCTCTGGTCGATCAGGCTGAAGACGCGGGTGCCGATCTTGACGGACTTTCCGCGCACCTCGTCGATGCCCTGCCCGCAGTACAGGAGCGGATAGCCGCGCGGGTCGACGGAGACGCTTCCCTTGATCGGCGCGCCGACTTTGATCGGGTCGCGCGTTGGTTCGCCGTCTTCGAGGTCGAGGAAGTAGATTTTCCCGTCGAGCGTCGCGTAGATGACCTCGGTGAGGCCCTCCTTCCGCTTCTTCTCCGGGCGGATGTTCATGATTTCAACGGTTTCGGCGGGCCAGCGTACGATCGCGCACTGGCCCGTCCAGCCGACGCCCGACCACTCGTCGATGCCGCCGATCTTGATCGACCACGCGTGCTCGAACGACTGCGGGTCGTCGGGGATGCGCCCGAACGCCGCGGAGTCCCGGTAGTTGTTGCCGCGAAACGTCGTCACGCCCTCGAGCGCGGCGTATGCGGCTGGCGGCCCCATGTGGATTTCGGGGTCGCGCGCGTAGCGGTCGACCGAATCGCCGCCTTCGTAGACGGTGGTCTTGACCTTGAACCGCTCCGGCCGCGCGCCCTCGTGGATTCCGGAGATCGCAAACATGCCCGGGAGAGCGACCGCCTCGGCCGGCGGCGCGGTCTCAAAGACCGGTACGGCCTCAAAGGTCGGCGCGGCTTCAATCGATTCGGTTTCAAGCGGAACGGCTGCCTCAAAGGTCGCGTTGGCTTCGAGCGGCGGCGCGGTTTCCGTGGGCGGAAGTTCCGCGAGAACCGTCGGCTCCGCGGGCGCGATCGCCGCGACATCGGCGCTGTCCCCGCCCGGACGCCCCCTGAACGCCAGCACCGAGAACACGCCCAGAACCGCGACGAGCGCGCAGACGGACGCCAGAAACGCGCCCGCGCCGCGGGAGAGGCGCCGCCGCTTCCGGCGTCTACGTTTTCCTGTCGACATGAACCCTCCAACGAAAAGGCGGGTCGTTCAAAGCTCAGCGCATTGGACAACCCGCCGTGTTTAGGATTTCTCAGTTCGCCGGCGCGACCGGAGCCGGAGCGATGACGCCGTTGCTGGAACCGCCGTTGCCGGCATTGCCGGTATTGTCGGTATTGCCGGCATTGCCGGCATTGTCGGCGGCGGGCTGCTGCTGATCCAAAGCAGGCTGCTGCTGCGTCTCGGACTGCTTCTGTTCGATCGAGACGCACGGGAACAGCGCGTCGAACACGTCCGGCGCCCACTCGCGAACCGAGCCCTGCATCTGCGTGACGATCGGCGTCTTGCCCGCGGTGTGCAGTATGTTGAGGCCGATGACCGCCAGCACCAGCACAAGCGCGATCAGGAGCAGCGTCTTGAAAAAGCCCAGCAGGTAGCGGCCGAACGACGGGCTGCCCTCGTCGTCGTAGTCGTCGTCGTAGTCGTCGTAATCGTCGTAGTCGTCGTCGCGGCGCGAACCGCGGCGCTTCTTCGGCTCGTAGTCGTCGTCATAATCGTCGTCGTAGTCGTCGTCGCGGCGCGAACCGCGGCTGCCGCGGCGCTTCTTCGGCTCGTAGTCGTCGTCGTAGTCGTCGTCCTCGTCCTCGTCGTACTCGTCCTCGTCGTATCTGGAGCGGCGGGCGGGCTTTTTCTCGCGCTTCGGCTCGGGCGCGGGGGCCTCGTCCTCGTCGTCCTCGTAATCATCCTCGATATCCTCGTCGTAGGCGGCCTTCCTGGCCTCCTTGCGGCGGGCGCGCTCGGCCCTCTTTTGCTCGCGCTTGGAGAGCGGCTGGTCGAACTCGTCGTCCTCCTCGTCGTCAAACAGCGATATCGGCTCCACGACGGGCGCGGAGCCTGCCCTGGAAATCGGCCGGAACTCCCTGGTCGGCTCGTCCACGCCCGGCGCCGCCTGCTGGACGGGAGCCGTCTGCTGGGCGGAAGCCGCCTGCTGGACGGAAGCCGTCTGCTGGACGGAAGCCGCCTGCTGGACGGAAGCCGCCTGCTGGACGGAAGCCGCCTGCTCCTGCCTGCGCATCTCGAGCTCGCGGCGCTCCTTGCGCGAAAGGGTTCGCTCGCCGAGACCCGCGGCCATCAACTCCGTCATTTCGGTGGAAACTTTCGAGGGCTCCTGCATGCTCTTCTCTCCTCCCGCGTCGAGCGCGGCATTGTCGTCCTCGGGGAACAGCGGGGCGCCGAACACCTCGTCCTCTCCCGCGTCCGCATCCCCTTCGGCCCTCTCATCCTCTTCCGCCCGCGCGATGAACAGGCTCAAAAACCGCGCGAGCCTGCCCCCGGACGGGCTCTCCTCTTCGTCGTCCTCGCCGTCGTCCTCTTCGTCGTCGTACCCCTCGTAGGCGTCGCGGTCGATCGGCGGCGGCAGATCCTCGGGCATGTCGAACGGCTCGTCGGGCGGGGTCTCCTTCGGCTTTTGCGAAGCGATGACAACCGGCCGCTCGACCGCTTCCTCGTCCGCCGGCTCGGGATCGGGCGCGGGGCTGTCGTCGAAATCGTCGTCCGCGTCGAAATCCTCGTATTCCCCGCCGTCCTCGCTCCGTCCGCCGAGGCGTCCGCCGACCTTGCCCTTCACCTTCGAGAGGAAGGAGAGGATCGAGCCGAACGGATTCGGGTTTAACGGCTCCTCGCCCGCGTCCCCGTCGGAATCCCGCCGCTCGGGTTCCTCCGGGAGATCCTCCAAGGGCTCGTCGTCGAACCGGTCGTCGATCGCCTCCCGGGGCTCGGCCGCGGCCTCCGCCAAAGATTCCGGATCGCCTGAAACGGCATCGGAGGCGTCGGGCTGCGGATTCTCCCCGCGCGCGGAAGCCGACCTCGCCGGGCGCGTGCGGCTCCTGTATCGCTCGTGCAGCTCGCGCAACTCGTCGTAATCCAGTTCGGGGCGATTGTCCCTGTTCTTCGCCATAGAATGACCGCCTCTCTCTTTTGGCCTCGCTCGCGAGGCCGGCTTGCGGGTCTCGGCCCGGGACGGCCGGGCAAAGTTCCTGCGAATATACATATGGTACTATTATATCACATTCTGTCAATCTGGCAAGCCCGAGCGCGCCGGAGCGATCGAAATATCAAAAAATCTTCAACATATGCGGACGAAAAAGCCCAAATTCGCATACGCTGAAGGGAAAATGGAGGGGATTGCCATGTCAAATCCGAGGGAAATTTTCCGCCGGGCGGATCAAAGGAAGCCCGCGGCGGCCCCGGCCGCCGCCGCTCCCGACGCGAAGCCGGCTGCGAAACCGGCTCCGAAACCCGCGCCGAAGTCGGTCGCGAAGGCCGCGGGCGGGCACGCGCTTTACACACAACTTATGCAAAACCACGACCGGGCCCGCAAGCGGTATGTCTGAACCACGGCGCGCATACCCTCAACAAGGAGGTGGCATGGGTATGTTGCGCAACGATTACCGCCGGGCGCTGGTCATGCTCCGGGCGGTCGAAAAGGGTTGTTCGGGCCATGCGCGGCTCGAGCGGCGGACGCTGATGGGGACACTGAGCTTCATGGCTTCGGCGCCGGACGCCTCGCGCCAGCTTTTCGCGGCGCTGGTCGGCCGGCGCAACGATGACTACTTCGCCGCCGCGCTGGGCGAGCTTCGGCGCGACAGCCGCGGGCAGTACGGCCTGAACGCGTCGTTTGACCCCCGGAACGTGGGCGGGCGGGAGCTGGAGAGCTACCAGCTCGCGGTGGTGGTCGCCGTCCAAGGCGGAAGGTGCTCGCTCGTGCTGGCCGGAAACCTCAACGGCACCGGGGAGATGGATATGGGGCGCGTTCGGGTCGTCGCGTGCGGCCTGTTCGGGATGGAGGCGACAACGCCCGCCGGGGACGAGGGCGTCGATTCCGACCTCGCGGACTACGTCGCCGGGGCCGAGGACGGCGACTCGCTCGCCGAGGACATCGCGGAACAATTGGACGGGGAGCCGTCCGACTTCGAATTCCCCGAACCCCCGACCGCACCGGCGGCACCGGTGGCACCGGCGATACCGGCGGCACCGGCGGCCCCCGCCGCGCCGGCCGAGGAGCCGGAGTGCGTGTTCGGCATCGATATCACGATCCCGTGGCCGGAGGAGATCGAGCCGCTTCGGGCACTGTTCAGGCAGAGCGACGCCATGATCGAGGGCCCCGGCATACAGGGCTACGCGTTCGTGCGCGCGCCGATGCCGGAGGGCTCCGGGTATCCCTACATCGCCATCGGCATACACGTCGAAGGCTCCGCGCCGGCCTACGTCTGCTACGCGCTGCCCGCGAGCTACACGCCGGAGCCGCCGCCGGGCCTCGAGGACTACGAGTGGCTCGGCGAGACCGGGGACGGCTGGTGGATCCGCTGTGCCGAGGTGGGAGGTGCATAGCGCGCTTCGCCGCCCGGCCGCGATATCGAAACCGACGCGCATGCCGTCGGTTTCTGCCATTCTATGGAGAAGATGGATGCGCGTGCTCCTCGACCGCCGCATGGAAATCCGCAGAAACGCGCGGCGGCTCCCCCACCCGCGCTGAGGGCATCGCCCGCATCGCCAGCATTGCCCGCCAAATTTTACACAGACGCGTTGCACCGTCCGCGCAAATCTGCTATGCTTATCCCACATTTTGAGTAAGAGGGATGGATATGGCGAAGCTGACGATGGACAAGCTGGTTGCGCTGTGCAAGAACAGGGGCTATATTTTCGCGGGCTCGGAAATCTACGGCGGGCTTGCGAACACCTGGGACTACGGGCCGCTGGGCGCGGAGTACAAGAACAACATCAAGCGCGCCTGGTGGAAGAAGTTCGTGCAGGAGAGCCCGTACAACACGGGTCTGGACTGCGCGATACTGATGAACCGCGAGGTCTGGGTGGCATCCGGCCACGTCGGGGGGTTCAACGACCCGCTGATGGACTGCAAATCGTGCAAAGCCCGCTTCCGCGCCGACAAGCTCGTCGAGGACTTCACCGGGGGCAAGGAGACCGGCGACGGCTGGACGAGCGCGGAGCTCGAGCGCTTCATCGCCGAGAACGGTGTCGCTTGCCCCACCTGCGGAAAGAAGGACTTCACCGGCATCCGCCAGTTCAACCTGATGTTCCGGACGCACCAGGGCGTCAACGAGGACTCCGCCGCGGAGATCTACCTGCGCCCCGAGACCGCGCAGGGCATCTTCGTCAACTTCCAGAACGCGATGCGCGCGACGCGCAAGAAGCTGCCCGCCGGCATCTGCCAGATCGGAAAGTCGTTCCGCAACGAGATCACGCCCGGCAACTTCATCTTTCGCGTGCGCGAGTTCGAGCAGATGGAGCTCGAGTTCTTCTGCAGGCCCGGCGAGGATCTCGAGTGGTTCGACTACTGGCGCGCGTTCTGCCGCGAGTGGCTGTTGT
>JAAYZL010000124.1 GCA_012514855.1 Clostridiales bacterium | reverse complement strand
TCGTGGAATTCATCAGCTTCCATCGCCTCCGGCAGAAGTCGAAGAACATGACTTTGTTCTTCGTCTCCTCGATCACGATGGGCATGCTGCTTCAGAATATCATCGCGCTCCGGTTCAGCGGAACCTATTACGCCTATCCCAGCTTTTTCACCAAGCGCTTCCAAAAGATCGGCAATTTGAGCTTCGACATGGCGAACCTGGTGATGCTGGGCGTGTCGGCGGCGGCGATACTGCTTCTGGTGATCGTGCTCAAGCGCACCCGGCTCGGCGTCTCCATCCGCGCGCTCTCGATGGACCCGCGCACGACCAGCCTCATGGGCGTCAACGTCAACCGCGTCGTGCTCTGGACCTTCTTTGTGGCCGGCGCGCTGGCCGGCATCGCGGGGGTGTTTGTGGGCATCCGCACGAGCCTTACCCCGCAGATCGGCAGCCTCTATACGGTCAAGGGCTTCATGGTCTGCGTGATCGGCGGCCTGGGCAGCATGAACGGCGCGCTGTTCGCGGCGCTGATCCTCGGCATCGTCGAGACCGCCTGCGGCGTCATCCTGGGAACCGGCCTCGCGCCGGTGGGAACGTTCATCTTCATGCTGCTGTTCCTGTTCCTCCGGCCGCAGGGCCTGGCCGGCAACTTCGCGACCGAGAAGGCGTAGGGGGGGAAGAAAGATGCTTGCGTTCATGCTCAACTTCCTCATACGCAACGTGCTGGTGATTTTGATCGGCATGCTGGGCGTCTACGTGCTCACGGGGCTGACCGGCATGTTCTCGATGGGCCAGGCGGCGTTCATGGCGGTCGGCGGCTACACCACGGCCATGCTCTCGAAGTATTACGGGCTGCCGTTTTATGTGACCCTTCCCGCGGCGCTTCTGGTGGGCGCCCTGTTCGGGCTGTTGATCGGGCTCCCGGCGGTGAAGCTCCGGCGGGACTATGTGGCGATCGTCTCGCTGGGATTCGGAGAGGCGCTGGTCGCGTTCCTGGACAACTCCTCGAGCATGACCGGCGGAGCGCTGGGGCTGACGGCGATCCCCAAGTACATCGACAATTGGATGATCGTCGCGATTCTGATTTTGGTGATCGCCGCCATCTGGAACCTCAAAAAATCGCGCTTCGGGCACGAATGCATCGCCATCAAGTCGGACGAGCTCGCCGCCGCCGCCATGGGCATCAACGTCTCCCGGGTGAAACTTCTGATGTTCGTGCTGGCGGGCGTGATCTCGGCGCTGGGCGGGTTTGTGTACGTGCACACGCTGGGCTACCTCGATTCCTCCTCGTTCGGCTGGGCGCAGTCCTCGATGTGGATCATCATCGTGTTCTTCGGCGGCGTCAACAGCCTGACCGGCGCGATTTTCGCGGGCGTGCTGCTGGAGCTGTTGCCGGAGCTTTTCCGCTTCTCCAACGAATTGCGCGTGGTCATCTACTGCCTGGTGGTGCTCTTCATCGTCAACTTCCGGCCGCAGGGCCTGTTCGGGGAGACCGAGCTGGACTTCAGGACCTGGAAAAAAATAGGCCGCTTCCTCACCGGGCGCTCCCGGAAGGCCGCAGAAAAGGGAGGTCGGTGAAATGCTGCTGGAAATCCGCGGCCTGGCCAAGAACTTCGGCGGCGTAGCGGCGGTCAAGGACGTCTCCTTGCATGTGGACAAGGATCAGATCTTCTCCATCATCGGCCCCAACGGCGCGGGCAAGACGACGCTTTTCAATCTCGTGTCCGGCGTGTACCGCGTGGACGCGGGTGAGATCCTGTTTGAGGGCAAAAATCTGGTGGGACGGCCGCAGCACGAAATCGCGCGGCTGGGCATCGCCCGCACCTTCCAGAACATCCGCCTTTTCCGCGGCCTGACGGTCCTGGAGAACGTGATGACCGCGCTGGACTCCATCAGCCGCTACAACATTTTGAGCGCCATGATGACGCTGCCCAACAAGCGCAAAATCGACAGGGAAAACCGCGAAAAGGCCCTGGAGGCGCTGAAGCTGGTCAACCTCCTGGAGTACGGGGACGAGCAGCCCTCCAACCTGCCCTACGGCCTGCAGCGCCGGGTGGAGCTGGCGCGCGCGATCGTCACGGCTCCAAAGCTCCTGATGCTGGACGAGCCGGCGGCGGGACTCAATCCCAGCGAGGTCAAGGACTTCATCGACCGCGTCGTCATGCTCAAGGAGAAATTTCACTTCGGCATTCTCATCATCGAGCACCGCATGCAGGTGGTCAACGAGCTGTCCGAGCGCATCTATGTCGTCAACTTCGGAAGCCTGCTGGCCAGCGGCACGCCCGCCGAAATCCAGAAAAATCCCGAGGTCATCCTTGCCTACATCGGAGAGGAGGAGGCCGAATGCTGAGGATTTCGAACCTCTCGGTGAATTACGATCACATCGTGGCGCTGGAGGACGTCTCCTTCTTCGTGGAAAAGGGCTCGATCGTCTCCATCATCGGCTCCAACGGCGCGGGCAAGTCCACGCTCATCAACACCATCTCCGGCGTCGTGCGCAGAAAGAGCGGGGAAATCCTCCTGGACGGCAGGCCGCTTCCCGCGGCGGCGCACAAAGTCGTGCGCGAGGGCGTGGTGCAGGTGCCGGAGGGACGCCACGTTTTCCCCAACCTGACCGTCGCCGAGAACCTCGTCATGGGCGGCGCGCGCCGCAGCGCCAAGGACGCGGCCCGCAAGATTCCGGAGATGTATCAGCTGTTCCCGATTCTCGGGGAGCGCAAAAAACAGATGGCGGGCACGCTCTCCGGCGGCGAACAGCAGATGCTGGCCATCGCAAGGGGCCTGATGGCCGAGCCGGAGATCCTCCTGCTGGACGAACCGAGCCTGGGCCTGGCCCCGATCATCGTCAATCAGGTGTTCAAGATCATCCGCAGGATCAACGATTCGGGGATCACGGTTCTCCTCGTGGAGCAGAACGCCAGCAAGGCGATGGCGATTTCCGATTACACGTATGTGCTCGAAAACGGCAAGGTCGTGCGCGAGGGGGCGTCCCGGGAGCTTCGCAATGACCCGCAAATTCAAAGCGCCTATCTGGGCGAGACAAGGGAGGACGTCTGTCGATGAGCGAGGGGAGAAAATTCAAGGTCGGCGTGATCGGCACGGGAGCAATCGCGCAGATCGCGCACTTTCCGATCCTGGCCGCCATGCCGGAGGTGGAGATCTCCGCCGTCTACAGCCGAACGTACGCCCACGCGCAGGAGAGCGCCGCCCGGTACGGGGCGAAGAAGGCCTGCGAGACCTTCGGGGAGTTCCTGGACACGGACATCGATTGCTGCGTGCTCCTGACCCCCAAGACCGTCCGCCGCGAGTACCTGATCCCGCTGATGGAAAAAAAGCTCGACATCCTCTGCGAAAAGCCGCTTTCGATGACGCTCGGGGAGTGCGAGGTTCTGGCCGACGCCTCGGCAAAATCCGGGCAATTGGTCATGGTGGCGTTCAACCGTCGCTTCGCCCCGGCCAACGCGCGCGCGCTGGCGGCGTTTGGGGACAGGCGGCCGCACATGGTGATCGCCAACAAGAGCCGCGAGTTCAGGGAATTCCGGGGGACGTTGGAAAACGCCATCCACATGGTGGATCTTCTGCGCCACATACTCGGGGAGTGCGAGACGGTGGAGGCCAGGAGCAAATTCACCGATCCCTTTTACGAGGACCTGTGCACGGCCATGCTGGGCTTTGAATCGGGCGGCGTGGGCCTGCTCGCCGCCTCGCGCGAGGCGGGCCAGTGGCGCGAACAGATCGAGATGTACGGCGGCGGCATCACCGCCATCAGCGACAATCTCGACAGCTACCGCGTGATCTATCCCGACCACGAGGAGGGTCAGACCATGACCCCGCTTAACAAGGGCTGGTGCACGGTCGTGGACCGCCTGGGCTTCGAGGGCTGCGTCAGGCACTTCTTCGAGTGCGTCAAGACCCGCCGTCAGCCGCTGACCAGCGCCGAGGACGCCTACAAGACGCATTTGCTGATGGACAGAATTCTCCGGGCGGCGGGCCTGCCGGATCTCTCAAAGGATTGGAGTGCGAAATGATGCGAATTTCCGGACATACGATGGGAACTCCCGAGTATACGCTTAACGAAGCCATCGAGCTCTTTTCGAAGATCGGCCTGGACGGCATTGAGATCATCGTCCAGACGGACGGATATCCCTGCGCGATCCCGCTTCGGGCGAGCGACGAGGAGGTAATAAAAGTCTTCGGGAAGGTGCGCGCGGCGGGCCTCGAGGTCGCGGCCCTCACGCCGTATCTCAACCTCTTCAACAGCCTCGACGAAATGGAGCGCCAAAGGGAGTGCCGGGCTCTCAAGCGCGTGATCGACATGGCGAAGCTCCTGGACGCGCATTTCATCCGCATCTACGGCGGCAAGTTCGTGGACGGCGAGACCGACCCGGACGGAAAGAAATTGGAGGCGCTGGTCAAGTCCATGCGCGAATGCGGCGACTACGCCCGGGAAAGCGGCGTGAAGCTGTGTCTGGAAAACCACTTCGGCACCATGACCACCTCCGCGCGCGAGACCATGCGCGTCGTCGACGCCGCCAACCACGAAGCGGTCGGCGTGCTCTACGATCAGGCCAACCTCGCCTTTTTCCCGGCCGAGGAATTCGAGGAGGCCATTCGGTTGCAAAAGGACAAGATCTTCTTCGTCCACTGCAAGGATCTGGTCTATCGCGGCGGCGCGCCCCGGAAGCCCAAATTCAACATGGTTTCCCACATCGACGAGGAGGACCGCACCGTCCATTCGCGCATCCCGGGGGACGGCGTTCTCAACTGGCCCGGCATCCTCAGATCGCTCAGGGAGATCGGCTACGACGGCTGGATCTCGCTGGAATATGAGCGGCGCTGGCAGAGGGTCGATCTGCCGGACGCGAGCGAGGGCATGCCCAAGGGCGCGAACTACATCCGGGGGATTCTCAATGCTCTGTAGGAGGAAATCGCCATGAATATGAGGGTTCGATACGCGGGCCTGGAGCTTGCGCATCCGATCATCGCCGCTTCCGCCGGAACGACCATGGACTACCGGGAGGCCGTCAAGTGCGAGGACGCGGGCTTCAGCGCGGTGGTGCTCAAGTCCGTGCAGGAGGAGGTGCTGATGCGCTACAACCCCTTCCCGCGCTTCAAGGTCCTGCGAAGCGGCATGCCGGGCTACGAGAGCTGCACCTTCTACAGCTACGAGCAGGCCTATTACGGCGGCATCGAGGAATATGCCGAGACCGTGTTGAAGTCCAAGGAGCGCACCTCGATACCGATCATCGCCAGCATCAACTGCATCGCGCCCGAGACCTGGGCCGAGTACGCCGTCGCCTGCGAGGACGCGGGCGCGGACGCCATCGAGATCGTGCCGAGCTGCCCCTCGGGGCTTCTGATGCGCGACCCCTCCAACGACGGACACGCCATCGCCGTCGGCGCGCTCAGGGACTGCAAGGCCGCGGTCAAAATCCCGGTGATCCCCAAGATGTCCGGCCAGGTGGCCAATGTGATCCACACCGCCGTGGCGCTCGACCGGGCGGGCGCGGACGGGCTGACCATGGTGAACCGCGCCACCGGCATCGAGATCGACATCGATCAGATGCGGCCCATCCTCCACGGCGGCTTTGCCGGGCACGGCGGAAGCTGGGCGCTCAATTCCGTGCTGCGCTGGATCATCTCCACCGCGCCCAACGTCAGGGCCGTGATCTCCGCCACCGGCGGCATCATGACCGGCGAGGACGTGGTCAAGTGCCTGCTCGCGGGCGCCGAGACCGCGCAGATCGCGGCGGCGGTCTACCTCAAGGGCTATGAGTACGTTCAAGTCATGCTCGGGCAGATCGAAAAATACATGGAGCGCCATGCGCTTGAAAATCTCTCGGACATCGTAGGCGTCGCGGGTAAGAACATGCTCACCATCGAGCAGTACGACCGCGCGACGCGCTATGTCTCCGAGTGCAACCAGGCGAAGTGCACGGGCTGCAGAAAATGCGAAAAGGTCTGCATCTACGACGCGATCTCCCTCGAGACCGGCAAGTGCGAAATTGATCCGGAGAGGTGCGACGGCTGCGGGCTCTGCCCGAGCGTCTGCCGCTTCGGCGCGATCCAAATTCATCCCAAGGAGGTATAGGAGATGCATAGCAAGGAACAGGTGCGCAAGCAGGGCGGGATTTTCAACATCCACGAGGGCTACAATTGGGCCAAGTCCACGGGATTGGACGTACATCTGGTGCTCACGCCCCGGCTCGGCTCCCGCAACGTGGGCATCACCAGCGGCGTGCATGAGCCGGGCATGGAGTTCGAGCCGCACGTCCATCCGCTCTCGGAGGAATTGGTGTTCTGCTTTGAGGGCGAGGGGGAGTTCTACCTCTACGACCGCTGGATTCCCGTGAAGGCGGGCGATTTGCTCTACGCGCCGCCGGGCGTCTACCACGGCACCCGAAAGCCCAAGGACAGCGAGGGCAGGTTCGTGACCATCGGCGTCGCCACCCCGCCGCAGCTCGACCTCTACAACCGCATCGGCTACGATGTGCTGGCCGAGGAAGAAACGGAAGAGAAGTGACAATATAGGTAAGTCGAAGCCCCGCAATTCTCGCGATTGCGGGGCTTTGCCATGAGCACTGGGTATCTTTTGGGGTAACTACCGAACGAGGAAGTCCCGGTAGCCGGCGATCATGTACATGCCGGCGCACGCGCCCTGGTCGGCCTGTCCGACGGCGGCCAGGCGGTGCACGGCGGCCTTGCCGAACTTCGGCTCCATCGCGCGCGTGGCCTCGACGCCCTCCCGCGCGCCGAGCAGTGCGATCTCCGCCGCTTCCGCAAGCGACAGGCCCGGCCGCTCCGCAATCGCCGCGGCGAGCTTGTCCGCCGCCCGGCCGATGGCGTCGAGCACCGTGCGGTCGCCGCGCGAGCACTTGCCGCGCCTGGCGATGCCTTCCGCGAAGCCGACGAGGTAGTCCCGATAGCCGGCGGCATCGATCAGGTCGCGGCCCGTCAGCGCCTTGCCGCCGCCCATCACGCCGGAGGCCATCAGCGTGCCCATCGTCGAGGGGACCAGCGCCGCCATCTTCATGCCGGCCTTCATCAGCCGCTTTCCGAGATCGGGTTCGTCGATCGCCTCCAAGATGGACGGCATCGCGGCGAAACCCTTCTTCATCGTCAGGCCGAGGTCGCCGTCGCCCATCCTGGCGTCCATTTCGCACAGTTCGGCGGCGCGCTTTTCCATCTCCGCGCCGACCGCCGCGAACAGGCCGGGCAGGTCTCCCATGCGGATCGTTGTCATGGCACTCGCCTCCCGCTACAGGCGGATGAAGGGGGTGCGGACGGGGGTATCCAGCCATTCCTTCATCTCGCCGTCCAGCTTGCACAGCGAGATCGAAGCGCCGGCCATCTCCATGGACGTCGCGTACTCGCCGACGAACGTGCGGTACACGCGGACGCCGCGCCCGGCAAGAATCGCGTGCACGTCGCCGCTCAGGATATACAGCTCCTCGACCGACGTCGCGCCCAGGCCGTTGATCAGCACCGCGACCTCCTCGCCCTCAGCGAGGGGCATGTCGTTGAGCAGCGCGTCGAGCGACTCCTCGGCGATCTCGCGCGCGGTCTTGACCGGCCCGTTCCATATGCCGGGCTCGCCGTGTATGCCCATGCCCATCGCCATCTCGCCGTCGTTAAGCGTGAAGTTCGGCTTGCCGACCTCGGGGATGATGCACGGCGTCAGCGCGAAGCCGACCGTGCGCACGCGCTCGCCCGCCTTCTTCGCCGCCTCGTAGACGGCCTCGAGGTCGCCCATCTGCTTGGCCTTTGCGCCGGCGGCCTTGTACATGAAGAAGATTCCGGCCACGCCGCGGCGCACCTCGGGCGCTCCGGAGAGCACGTCGTCCGCGCCGACGATCGACTTCGTCTCGATGCCCTCCATCTCGCACAGCTCCGCGGCCATGTCGAAGTTCATGATGTCGCCCGTGTAGTTGCCGTACAGGTACAGTATGCCCGCGCCGGCTTCGACGGCCTTCGAAATCTCGAAGATCTGCTCCGACGACGGGGATTGGAACACGCCGCCGACGCCGCATCCGTCGAGCAGACCGTCGCCGACGTAGCCGAGAAACAGCGGCAGATGCCCCGTCCCGCCCCCGGTTACGATGGCCACCTTGCCCGGCGTCTTTTTTGCGGCGCAGTAGCAGCGCATGTCCTCCGATACGTATTTTACCATGTCGGGATGCGCGGCGTAGATGCCGCGGAGCATGTCGTCCGTGTAGCGCTCGGCTGTGTTCAATATCTTGTTCATCAAATCTCCTCACTTTCTGTCGCTATAAAGCGGCCGGGGGGCCGCTGGTCACCGGTTCTGAGGGAAGCGCCGGGGCCATGGCGACGATCGCGCCGAACATCCGCGAAATCGACCCGGAACCCTTTTGCGAATTTGCGGGCAAAGCATTGGCGCGGCGCGCGCCACGGGATGGCTTCCGAAATAATCATAGCAGGTTCGAAATCCGCTGTCAACCGGGGAGGAGCCAATTGTTTCTATCGGCGAAAACCCTGCCGGCGCATATGGATTTTGTTGGCGGCTCATTACTATTGCGCCGCCAACTATACGTTGCGCCAAAGCGTCGGGAGATTTTTGCGCAGGGCAAGGCGCAGAGCCGAAGGAATGGCCGATGGTAGTCCGATACTGCTCACAGGCGGTCCCGAATCCTATGACTTTGCGGTGAAAGATGATCGAACAGTCGAAGGAGAAGATACTCGTCGTGGACGATTCGAAGATCGGCCGCTCGTCGTTCGTGCGCGTCACGGACATCACCGCGTTTGACAAGCTCGTGACGAACTACTGCCCGGCGAACGAGGAGATCCTGCGCCAGATCGAAAAAAAAGGCGTCGAGGTCATCATCGCATAGCCGGTTGACATCGGATTTTCGCCGCTGTATAATTGGGAAAAGATGAGTTCCCCGTTTGTCGGGTTTGCCGAAAATGTTGTTTGTGCGGGAGGCGTGCCATGAAAAAGATCAGGCTGGCCATCGTGGGCTGTGGCTTCATGTCGGACATACACAAGCGCGCGTTTGACGAACTGAAGGACAAGATCGAGGTCATCGCGACCGTCGACGTCGACCTCCAGAAGGCACGGTCGATGGCCGAGCTGCTGGGCGCTTCGACCGCCTCCGCCGACTACCGCGAGGTGCTTGGCGCGGCGGACTCGGCGCTATTGGCTTTGCCGCACCACCTGCACCACCCGATCGGCATCGACTGTCTCCATCGCGGCATCCACGTGCTGATGGAAAAGCCGCTGGCGCTCGACGAGCGCGAGTGCCTCGACCTGATCCGCGCGTCGAAGGAGAGCGGGGCGAAGCTGATGGTCGGCTACATCATGCGCTTCCACCCGCAGATTCGCGAGCTCAAGAAGATCATCGACGACGGTCGCTACGGCGAGTGCTTCCAGATGTCCATCTGGACGGAGCAATATACCTATCTTCCCGAGGGCTCCTGGATGCGCAGCGCGAAAAAGCTCGGCGGCGGGCAACTGTTCAGCCACGGGTGCCACTATGTGGACCTCCTGTTCTGGATGATGGGAAAGCCCGTCCGGGGCGCGCACCTGGGCACGAACCTCTGCACCCCGTGGATGGAGATGGAGGGCACGAGCAACGCGATCTTCGAGTTCGAGGGCGGGAAACTGGGCTACCACTTCGGCACCTGGGGCGCGAAGGGCACCAGGCACAGCTACGCCGTGCACGCGTTCTTCCGCGACGGCATGGTCGAGTGCGCGCTGAACGAGGGGAAGATGTATCTGCACCGGTCGACCGATCCCGGCAACTACGCGGAGAAGAGCGACGTCGAGGAGCTGATCTTCGCGTGCGAGCCGTCCAGCCACCTGCCGAAATACGAGCTCGAATATTTCGCCGACTGCGTGATCGAAGGCGTCAAGCCCATGCCGAGCGGCGTCGAGGCCCTGAAGGACCAGAAAGCCATTTGGGCGATGTACGGCGCCGAGCGCGAGAATCGCATGGCCGACCTGCGGGAGTTCGCGTACTGATACCAATCCGGAATATTCATTCCCCGTCGCGCCGGCCCTTTGGAGGTATTCATGTTCTTCCTTGGTATGTGAAATTTGATCGGGGCCGCCCCGACAAATAAATCGCGTGGGAGGGGACTTCTATGAAGAAACTCGTCTGTCTGTTGCTCGCATTGGCCACGACGCTCGCTTTCGCACCCTGTTTGGCGGAAAAAGACAACTTTACCATCGGCTATCTGGCGTGGGACCTCGGCCTGTCCTGGAACATCGCGACGTACAGCGGCCTGAAGTACGGCGCGGACAAGGCCGGCTGCAAGATCATCGAGCTGGACTGCAAGCAGGACGCCGCCGTGCAGGTCGACCAGGCGCAGCAGTTGATCAATCAGGAAGTGGACATCATCGTGATGTTCCCGACGACCGCGGGGGAGACCATCATCAAGATGTGCAATGACGCGGGCATTCCGATCATCGCGGAAAACTCGTTCTATGACGAGAGCGCCGGCGAGACCGCGGGCCAGGTCGCCTGCCAGTACAACGACATCGGCTACGCGGCCGTGAAGTGGGCCGCCGAGAACATCGAAAACGCGAAGCTCGTGTACGTCAGCGGCTACTACGGCATCGGCGTCACCGAGATCTACGAGGACGGCGTCAACCAGGCGCTCGCGGATTTCGCGGACAAGGTGACCCTCGCCGCGCAGCTGACGGACGACGACTGGACGATCGAGGGCGCCTACAACGTGATGTCCTCCTACATCAACGGCGGATATGACTTCAACATCGTGTTCGCGCAGGACGACGTCGTCGCGAAGGGCGCCTATCAGGCGCTCAAGGAGGCCGGGCTCGACATCGGCGTCATCTCGACCGGCGGCTCCGAGGACAGCCATATCGCGATGGAGAACGGAGAGATGATCGCGAATATGACCGCGCCCGCGGACCTGCAGGGCTTGATCGCGTTCGGCATGGCGTGGGCGGAGCTGAACGGCGAGACGTGGGGCGGCGACAAGATCGCGCTGCCGGTCATCCCGATCGACATGGCGAACTTCGACGAGTGGCTGTTCTGGGACGACCTCGACGGCGGCTATCAGTGGGTCGTCGCAAACATCGGCCCCTACGTGCCCGCCATCTGACCCGAGTGTATTCAGCAGTTTCCGGGAGGCGCGTTTGTGCCTCCCGGAAATCCTGTAAGCAACCTTCCGAACGGAAAGAGCGGTGAAGTGCATGCCGAAAACCCCGATCGTCGAGATGCGGGACATCGAGAAGTCGTTCCCCGGCGTCAAGGCGCTGAACGGCCTCTCGATGGATCTGTACCCCGGCGAGGTGCACTGCCTGGTCGGCGAGAACGGCGCGGGCAAATCGACGCTGATCAAGGTGCTGACCGGCGCGCACCTGCCCAACCGCGGCACCATTCTGGTCGACGGCGTCGAGTACCTGCATATGACGGCGGCGCTTTCGAAGAGGCTCGGCATCGGCGTCGTCTATCAGGAAAATCTGCTGGTTCCGTGGATGAACGTCGTAGAGAACATATTCGTCGGGCAGGAAATGAGCCGCTTCGGCGTCATGCGGCACAGGGACGAGGTCCGGCGCGCGCAGGAACTCCTGGAAAAGCTGGGGCTCAGGATGAAGCTCAACCAGATGGTCGCGAACATGTCGGTGTCTGACCAGCAGTTTCTGAAGATCATCAAGGCGATCAGCATGGAGCCGCGCATTTTGATCATGGACGAGCCGACCTCGATGTTCAACGCCGCGGACGCGGGCAAGGTGCTCGACCTCGTCCGCCGCATCTCCCGGCAGGGTGTCGGCGTCATCTACATATCGCACTTCCTGAAGGAAGTGAAGCAGATCGCCGACCGGATCACCGTCATCCGCGACGGCAAATCGATCCGCACCTATGACAGCGGCGGCGGCAAGGTCGATCTGGATCAAGTCGTCAGCGACATGGTCGGCCGCAGCGCCACGATGTTCTACCAAAAGGAAGAATACGGGATCGGCGGCACGGCGCTTGAGGTTAAGGACTTGCGCGTCACGCCGGACGGCGAGCCGATCTCATTCGACGTGCGCAGGGGGGAGATATTGGGCGTCGCGGGCATGGTCGGCGCGGGGCGCACCGAGATTGCCAACGCAATCTTCGGCGTCCGGCGCAAATATGGCGGCCGCATACTCTACGAGGGCCAGGAATTGCAGATCAAGAGCCCGCGGGACAGCGTCCGGCACCGAATCGCCTACATCACCGAGGACCGCCAGCGGCTGGGGCTCAATCTGAACGCGCCGATCGTCGAAAACCTGACCGAGGTGGGCATGCAGACGACGATCCCGGGCTTTTTCATCCGCGTCCGGAACCTGATCCCGCTCGTCCGGGGAATCATCGACGGCCTGAAGATCAAGATGACGAGCCCGATGATGGCTGCCCGGAACCTGTCCGGAGGCAATCAGCAAAAGGTCGTGCTCGGCAAGTGGCTGTTCTCCAACAGCGACGTCTTCATCTTTGACGAGCCGACGCGCGGCATCGACGTGAACTCGAAGGCCGAGTTCTACCGCATCATGACCGGGCTCGCGAAGCAGGGAAAGACCATCATCATGATCTCCTCGGACATGCCCGAGCTCATCTCGATCTCGGATAGGGTCATGGTGATCGCGAAGGGCAGGATCGTCAAAATCCTCGAAGAGGGCGAGATCAGCGAAAACTCGATCATCCGATACGCATTGGAGGTTCATACGGCATGACGCAGCCATTTGAAAGCGAGAGAAAATCGTTCAGGGAAATCGCCGCCGACCAGCGCGTCATACTGTTCGCAGTGCTGGTGTCAATGGGCTTCGTGGTGACGATGCTCAACAGCCGCTTCATCAAGCTCAACAACATCATTTTGATCTTTCAGCAGATCTCGGTCGTGGGCACGATTACAATGTGCATGTCGCTGCTGATGCTTGGCGGCGAGGTGGATTTGTCCGTGGGCAGCATCATGGTGCTGTCCGGCTGCACGATGGCCGTGCTGATCGTAGGCAACGGCAAGGGGATCGAAGGCGGGATGGCCCCTTGGCTGGCCGTCGTGATCGGGCTGGGCATGGGGCTTCTGTGCGGCGTGATCAACGGCATCATCACGGCCAAGTCGAAGTGCCCGTCCTTGATCATCACGCTGGGCCTCAGCGGCGTGTACTACGGCGTCTCGCTGATCCTCACGAACGGCCGCGTGATGTCGTTCAAGCGCGCGTTTGACAACATCAACGACATGCGCTTCTTCGGCGTCGTCCCGCTGACGCTTGTGATCTTCCTGGTGTTGGTCGTGCTCATGTACTTCATCGTCAACCGCACGAAGTTCGGCCGCCGCGTCGTGGCCATCGGCGGCAACGCGGAGAACGCGCGCCTGTGCGGCATCGACGTCGACCTCGACAAGATTCTCACGTTTGCGATCACCGGCCTCTATTGCGGCATCGGCGCGATCATCTACTCAAGTCGGCTGGATTCGATGAGCGCGGGCTCGGGAAGCGGCTACGAGACCTCCGCGCTGACGGGCGCGATCATCGGCGGCGTGACCTTCACCGGCGGCAAGGGCTCGATCACCGGCGCGTTTCTCGGCGCGCTGTTCATGGGCGTGCTGAGCAACGCGATGGACGTGCTGGCCGTACAGACCTATACGCAGACCGTGATCAAGGGAGTCATCATCGTCGCGGCGATCGTGATCAGCAATCTGAACAACCTGCGCAGGAAATAATATAGTCGGAGCAAAGTACAAGGGCAATACCGCATAAAGAGGGCGCGCGCCGGCGGCTGCACGATCTGTGCGGTATTGCCCAAGGGATGGTTGGCAGCATGCCGATCCGACGGAAAATCCCATTCCCGGCGCGCGAAGGGGGCTCGCCGGTCGCCCCCCCTACCGGCCGCTGAGGTAGACGCTGTACTCGTATCTGTCGGCGACGAGCTTTGTGACGCTGTACTCGATGGGGCCCTGCTCGCTGTTGCTTATGCGGCGGCTCAGCAGGAGCGGCGCGCCCACCGGGACGTGCAGCACCTGCGCCTCCATGAATTCCGCCGCGGAGGCCGACAGGTCCTCCCACGCGTCCTTGAACACGACGAGATAGCGGTCCTCGAGGAACTGGTAGAGGCTGACGAACTTGCCGGCATACTGTTCGATGCCGGGCGCGACGCTTTCCTTGATGTAGTTGTTCATGATCGCGATGGGCGTTCCGTCCGCGCACTGCACGCGCTGGATCAGGTACACCGCCTTTCCCTCCGGAATGCCGAGCGCCGCGGCGACCTTCCTGGGCGCGGGCACGCGGTCGATGCACATCCCCTGCGTGCTCACCCGGAATCCCTTCGCCGTCAGCGTCTCGGTGATCGAGGAGAGCGAATTCAGGCGCTGCGCCGCGAACGCGTCGAGCACCTCGCTGCCCCGCCCCTGCACGACGCGTATGTACCCCTCGGAGGCGAGCATCGCGGTCGCGCGGCGGATCGTCGTCCGGCTGACGCCGAATTCGCCCTCAAGCTCGGTTTCGGTCGGCAGGAGCGAACCCGTCTTATAGCGGCGCTCCTTGATCCGCTGCTTGATTGCCCGGTATACGATTTTATAGGAAGGCACTCGGCTCATACATCGCCCCGACCGTTTCAGCTCTCCCGGCAGAACTCGATCTTCTCCTCGTTCGGCCCGCAGACGATGAACCACTTGAGCGGCTTCGGCCAGTAGGTCGAGTTCCCGACGTCCCCGGCGCACTCGTCCATGAACCGGTAGCCCCTCTCCTTGCAGATTTTGTACAGCCCGTCGACGTCGCCGACCGAAAACGCCAGGTGGTCGATCGCGCCGGCGCGCATGGGGCTCTCGCGGCGCTCGTAGCACTCGATCAGCGCGCCGTGGAAGTCGATGATTTTGACCTGAATCGGCCGCCCCTCGTCGACGTCGGCCTTCTCAAAGACCACCTTGCCGCCGAGCGATTCGTAGAACCCGACGGTGGCTTCCATGTCCGTCGTCGGAAAGCCGATGTGGTGAAGCTTCGCAGCGATCTTCATGTTTCCGCCCTCCTCAGAGATTCTCAAACGGCGCGATCGCCTGGTTGATCTTCGCCATATAGTCGTCCGGGATGTCCCACTCGGTCGAGGCGACGTTCTTCCGAAGCTGCGAGAGCGAGGACACGCCGTTGATGATCGAGGTCACCTCCGGCTTCTGCCGGAGCCAGTTGAGCGCGACCTGCGCGATCGGTCGTTCCATCTCGTCCGCGATCGTCTGAATCCTCTTGTACCGCTCGTAGTAGACCTCGAACCTGCCCTCGGCGAACTTCGGGTTCTCGCTGCGTATGTCGCGCGCGGAAAAGCTCAGGCCGTCCCGGAACTTGCCGGCGAGCAGCCCCTGGAACAGCGGGCTGTACGGCAAAAACGCCTGCCCGTACTTGCGCACGGTCGGGAGCATCTCCTTTTCGGTGCGGTAGGCGAGCGGAATGCCGTGGTAGCTGCCGGTGTTTCGCTCGAACATGTTGTAGAGCCCCTGCTGCTCGTCGATGTCAACGATCTCCATGAACCGCTCGACGTCCGCCTGCGAGAAGTTCGAGAGCCCGGCGTGGCGGATCTTCCCGGCCTTCTTGATCTCGATGAGCGCCTCGGCGGTCTCCTCGATGGGCGTCTTCGGGTCCGGCCAGTGAAGCTGGTAGATGTCTATGTAATCGGTCTGAAGCCTTTCGAGGCTTCCGTCGATCTCGCGCAGTATGTTCTTCCTGGACAGGTCGTTGACGCTTAAGTGCCTCTCGTCCCAGACGAGGCCGCACTTCGAGCAGATGAGCACCTTCTCCCTGCGCCCGCCCCGGAGCGCGCGGCCGAGCACGCGCTCCGCGTGAAACCAGCCGTACACGGGAGCGACGTCGAAGAGGTTGATGCCCTGGTCGATCGCCGCGTGCACGATCTTGATCGCGTTTTCATCGTCGGAGGTGTCCCAGTCGCCGCCGAAGTTCCAGCAGCCGACGCCGACGGCGGAAATCCTTTCCTCAATCCGGGCAACTTTCTTGTAAACCATGCCGCTCCTCCGTTCCAAAAAGGTGTCGTTTCGCAATCGAAGCCGTGAGCGGAGCAGAAGGCGCTCCGCTCACGGGATGCACGGCGGCGAATTCGTGCGAACCGCCGCCGTCGGTCGGTTTTATCAGCCCGCGAAGTTGGGCAGCTTCTCCGCGAGGTTCTGGGGCGTCAAGGTGTCGGACTGCGTCAAAATGGTCCTGTTCTCCGGCACGACGTCCGCGACGATGTTGTTGAAGCACGCCGCGATCGCGTTGAACGCCATCGCCTGCGGGTCCTGCGAAACCGCCGCGACGATCTCGCCGGAGGCGACGTAGATCACGTTGTCCGGGACCCAGTCGAAGCACACGACGCCGACCTCGCCGGTCGCGCCCATGTCCTTGACGGCCTGCGCCGCGCCGAACGGGCCGCCCGCCGTGCAGTAGATGGCCTTGAGGTCCTCGTAGCCGGTGATCAGGTTGACGGCCGCGTCGTAGGTCTCGGTCGTGGAGTCATGCGCCTCGACGGGCTCGAGGATCGTGATGTCCGGGCAGAGCTCCTGGAGCTTCTCCGTCATCGACAGGCGGCGCTCCTCGTGCTGGTTCATCGTCAGGTAGCCGGTGATGATCGCGACGGTTCCCTCGCCGCCGGTGAAGTCGGCAATCGCCTGCGCGGCGGTCTGGCCGCCGGCGATCGCGTCGGAGCCGGAGAAGGCGATCCGGGTGTCGCCCTGGTTCGTGGACTCGCTCAGGTAGGTGACGACCGTGATGCCGGCCTCGACCGCCTTGTCGACGTACACCTCGGTGCCGTCGGACATCGGGCAGACGACGATGCCGGCCGGCTCGTCGAGCATCAGCGTCTCAATGTAGTCGGACATGGTCTTTCCGTCCGCCTCGGCGCCCATGTCCACCTGCGTGATGGTGGCGTTGAACTGGCCGAAGTAGTCCATCGCGGCGAACAGCCCCTCGTTGATCTGATCCCAGAACGGGTTGTTCGAGTAGGACAGGAAGTAGATCACGATCGGCTCTTCGGATGCCGCGACGGCAGGGATGTCGCCCTGCGGGGGAAGCGGAATCTCCTCGGCGACTGCGGCGCATGCAAACATCATTGCGAGCGCCATGAGCATGGCAAGGACTCTCTTCATTTGGGTCTCCTCCTTTTTATTTGATCCCTATTTTGAACGCGCCGCCCGGAAGCAGTCGCCCCGCGCCGCGACCGGCGGCCGCGCGCAAACCCCGCTACGCCTCCATGCCGGAGGCCAGGTTCATGATTCTCTCCTGGTCGAAATCCTCGAACTCGAGGAAGCCCTGTATCCGCCCCTCGTACATCACGACCATCCGGTGGCTGAGGCTGATCAATTCCGGGAGCTCCGACGAGATCAAAATGATGCTGATCCCCTGCTCCGCCAATTCGTTGATGATCCGGTAGAACTCGGCCTTCGCGCCGACGTCGATGCCGTGGGTCGGCTCGTCGAGGATCAGTATCCGGGGCCGAATCGACAGCATCCTGCCGAGCAGCGTCTTTTGCTGGTTGCCGCCGGAGAGCGCGCTGATCCGGGTGTCGAGCGACGCGGTCTTGACGTTGAGTTCCCTGACGAGGCGCAGCGCGTTCGCCTTTTCCCGGTCGCGCCGGAGTAACACGCCCCCCGTGAGCTTCCTCCAGCTCGCGGCGTTGATGTTGTCGCGGACCGAGTGCTTCGCGAGGATGCCGTTGAGCTTCCGGTCCTCGGAGACCATGCCCATGCCCATCGCCACCGCGCGCTTCGAGGTTCGGACCCTGACCGGCTTTCCGTCGATTTTCACCTCGCCGGACTGCATCTTCGCGTAGCCGTAGACGCACTCCATGAGCTCGGTGCGGCCGGAGCCGACGAGCCCGGCGAAGCCCAGAATCTCGCCCTCGTGCACGCTGAAACTCGCGTCCGCGACCCTGCCGGCGCGGAAGACGCCCTTCGCCTCGAGCACGACGCGGTTGTCCTTCGTCCCGGCGCGGCGCCGGATCTCCTCGGCGGTCTTCTTCGGCACCTTGCTGTCGAGCTCGCGCCCGACCATCAGCGTGATCAGCTTCGGGACGTCGACCTCGCCGATTTCAAACGTCCCGACGTACTCGCCGTCGCGCAGGACCGAGCACACGTCCGCGATCTCGAACAGCTCCTCGAGGTGGTGCGAGATGAACACGACCGCCACGTCCCGCTTCCTGAGGTCGCGGACGATGTCCATCAGAATGCCCGTCTCCTTCACCGTCAGCGCGGCGGTCGGCTCGTCCATGATGATGAGCTCCGTGTTCTCGCTCAGCGCCTTCGCGATCTCGATGAGCTGCTTCTCCGACGCGCTCAGGTCCTTTATGTAGGTCGTGACGCCGATGTGGGCGATGTTGAGCCGGTCGAGCAGCTCCCGCGACTTCTGCATCATGCGCTTCTTGTCGACGAACAGCCCCTTGCGGTCGAAGTGGCCGAGGAAGATGTTCTCGTACACCGTCAGGTGCTGCACCAGCGAGTTCTCCTGGTGGATCATCGCGATGCCGCGCGCGGCCGAATCCGCGGTGCTCGCAAACTCGACCTTTTCGCCCTTGTAGCGCACCTCGGAGCCCCTGTCCGCCGGGTACACGCCCGAGATGACGTTCATCAGCGTCGACTTGCCCGCGCCGTTTTCCCCGATCAGCGCGTGCACCTCGCCCGCCCGAAACGCCATGTTGATGTTCTTCAGCGCGACGACGCCCGGAAACGTCTTCGTCACGTTCCTGGTCTCGAGGATCACCTGCTTCACCGGCGCTCGCCTCCCTTCGGCTACTTCTGCTCGGGGCTCACCGTGACGGAGGCCTTCGTCGCCTTGTACTTCTTCGTGATGCAGTCGATGCCCGTCGCGAGGATGATCAAAAAGCCGATGGTGATCGTCTGCCAGTTCGCCTTGAAGTTGAGCAGGATGAACGCGTTCTTGATGACGCCCATGATCGCCGCGCCGATCAGGATTCCCACGACCGAGCCCTCGCCGCCCGACATGCTGACGCCGCCGATGACGACCGCCGCGATGACGTTGGACTCGATGCCGTCGCCCGCGTCGGCCGTCGCCGTGGTCAGGGTTCCGGCGTTCAGGACTCCCGCGAGCGCCGCGAGACCCCCTGAGATCACGTACGCGGAGATCTTGATCCGCTCGGCGTTGATCCCGGAGAGCTTCGCCGAGCGCTCGTTGTCGCCGACCGCGTAGATCTCGCGCCCGAACACGGTCTTGCTGAGCACGACGATGCCGATGACGTAGACGACGAGCATGATCGCGATCGACATCGGCACCGACACGTCCCCGATCTTGAACGTGCCGCCGCCGAGAAACCCGACGGAGGCCGGATGGCTGAACTTGACGGGGATGCCGTTTGTGATGATGAACGAAAAGCCGCGCGCCATCATCTGTATGCCGAGCGTCGCGATGAACGGCGCGATGCCGATCTTCACGCTGAGAAAGCCGTTGATCGAGCCCACGCCCGCGCCCGCGAGCAGCGCGACGAACATCGCGATCCACGGGTCGATGCGCTGCGAGAGCACCGAAAGAATGCACGCGCTCAGGGACAGCACGCTCCCCACCGACAGGTCGATGCCGGCGATGATGATGACCATCGCCTGCCCGACGGCCATGATGCCGACGTTGGAGATCTGCCGGAGAATGTTGATGATGTTCTGCGGCTTCAGAAACCTCGGCGTGACGATGCCGATCAGGACGCACAGTATGATGAAGATCACGAAGATCCCGACCTCCTGCTTGCCCCACAGGCTCTTGAGCCGATTCCGCTTCCCGGTCGTGCCGTCCATGGTCCGCCCCCTCCCGACAATTATCGCTGGATGCGCCCCGACGCGTTGCCCGCCGCGAGCGCCCGGACTTCCTCCACGCCGCACAGATTGAAGTCGTGCTCGATCGAGTGCTTGAGACAGGAGGCCGCGACCGCGAAGTTCAGCGCGTCCTGATCCGCGTACCCGTTCAAAAGCGCGTAGATCAGCCCGCCGCCGAACGAGTCCCCGCCGCCGACGCGGTCGACGACCCTGATGCTGTAGCTGGGCGACAGGTACGCCCTGTCGCTCGCGGCGTCGTAGAGCATGCCGGACCAGTCGTTCTCGCTGGCCGAGATGCTCTCGCGCAGCGTGATCGCCACCTTCTTGAAGCCGAACCGCCGGACGAGCTGCCTCGCGACGCTTTGATAGCCCTCGTGCGCGAGCCTGCCGGCGCCAATGTCGCTGTCCTCCGCGCGGATGCCGAACACGTCGAAGGAATCCTCCTCGTTTCCGATCAGCACGTCCACATACGGCATCAGTTCCGCCATCACGAGGCCCGCGCGCTCCCCGCTCCACAGCTTCCTGCGGTAGTTCAGGTCGCAGCTGACCCGGACCCCGCGCGCCTTCGCGGCCTCGCAAGCCTCCCGGCAGATTCCGGGCAGGTGCTCGCCCAGCGCCGGCGTGATGCCGGTGAAGTGGAACCAGTCGGCGCCCTCGAATATGGCGTCCCAGTCGAAGTCGTTGGGCTCGGCCAGCGCGATCGACGAGCCCGCGCGGTCGTAGATGACCTTCGACGCGCGCTGCGACGCGCCGCGCTCGACGAAGTACACGCCCAGCCGCGGCCCGCCCCTCTTGATGCGGCTCGTGTCGACGCCGTGGCGGCGCAGCTCGTTGACCGCCGACTGCCCGAGCTCGTTGTCGGGGAGCTTCGTCACGAACGCCGCCCCGACGCCCAAATACGACAGCGAAACCGCGACGTTCGCCTCGCCGCCGGCGTAGCTGACCTCGAGCCTGTCCGCCTGGACGAGCCGATAGTAGCCCTCCGGGTTCAGCCGCATCATGATCTCGCCGAAGGTCACGCACCTCATCGCGCCGCTCCCCCCTGGCGGACCGCCTCGACGAACCGGCGCGCGAGGCCCGTGATCTTTCCCCATTCCCCCGCCTGAATCCACGCGCGGTTGACGAGGTTTCCGCCGACGCCTATGCCCGCGCAGCCCGCCTCGATGAAGTCCCGCGCGTTCCTCTCGTCGACGCCGCCCACCGCCAGCAGCGGAATGTGGTTGAGCGGGGCGCGGATCGCGCGGATGTATCCCGGGCCGAGCTCGGCCGCCGGGAAGACCTTCACAAAGTCCGCCCCCTGGTCGTACGCGCGGCCGATCTCGGTCGGCGTCAGCGCGCCGGGCAGCGAGACCATATCGAGCTCGCGCGTGCGGAAGACGACCTCGGGCCGGAAATCCGGCGACACGATGTACTTCGCGCCCGCCCGGTGCGCCGTTTCGACGAGCTCGACGCTCGTCACCGTGCCCGCGCCGACGGACATCCTGTCCCCCATATTCGCCGCCAGCGCGCGGATCACGTCGACGGTGTCCTGGCGCGATTCCGGCCGGCTCTGGTCGAACGTGACCTCCATCAGCTCGATGCCGCCCTCGCACAGCGCCTCCGCCAGCGCGACGATTTTTTCGCCCGCCAGCCCGCGGACGATCACGATGATTCGACTGGCCGCAATGCGCTCGACGATCTGATTTCGCATACTCAACAAGCCCTTTCTTTTGGAGGATCATGGAACGCCCCTTCGGGCTGCCGCGGAACCGGACGGGGCTCCGTTTGTTCCACAATATGGAACTAGATTCCTTATCATAGAATACCATCATGGTACATCATTATGTTTCCGTTGTCAATAGCTCGGCAGGGTTCCCCGTGAATTTTTCTTTTTTTCAGCGGTTTGAACAAATCCCCCAAATCCAAGTAGGCCGTTTTGCGGCGTTTCCGGCGGCAAACCCGGAACGGATGGCCACACATTAATTTATGTGCGGTGTCATTGCAATATGTTCCGCATTGTGATATAGTGTTTTGCATCCGGGGTTATAACCTTTTCGAAAGGGATTGTTACCATGCAGCAGGCCGCCAACTCCATCCAGTCCCTCCGGCGCGCGTTCGGCATACTCGAGGCGCTGTCCGCGCATCCGCGCGGCGTCGCCCTGACCGACCTCGCCGCCGAGGTGAAGCTCTCCAAGAGCACCGTCCACCGCTTCCTCGTGTCGCTCGGCGAGATCGGGTACATCGCGAAGGAGGAGAGCACCGGGCGGTACAGGCTGACGCTGCGCATGTTTGAGGTCGGCAGCAAGGCGGTTCACGCGCTGGGTATCCTGGAGATCGCGCGGCCGTACCTCGAGCACATCGCCGAGGCCACGGCGGAAACCGTGCACCTCGTCGCGCAGGATGGAAGCAAGGTCGTCTATCTCTACAAGTACAACCCCGCCTCGACGACCGTGCACATGGCCTCGGGCATCGGCAACTGCTCCCCGATGTACTGCACGGGCGTCGGCAAGGCGATCCTCGCGTCGCTGCCCGAGAAGGAGATCCGGGAGGTCTGGGAGACCTCCAACGTGCGCCGCTTCACCGAGAACACGATCACCGACTTCGACGGGATGATGGAGGAGCTCGAGAAGACCCGCAGGCGCGGCTATGCCGTCGACAGCGAGGAGCACGAGCGGGGCGTGTTCTGCATCGCCGCGCCGATCCTCGACTATTCCGGCCGCCCGCGGTACGCGATCAGCATCTCCGCGCCGAGCGTGCGCGTGTCGGACAGGCATCAGCAGGAGTTCGTCCGGCTCGTGCAGCACGCGGCCTCGGAGATTTCCGCGCTTCTGGGCATGAATTTCGCGTCGTTCGGCCTCTTGATCCCGGACGGCGGGCCGCGCGTCGCGCCCGAGTGAGCGCGGGGCGGGGATTTCCAGGGCAGCCGCCGCGAACATGGCGGCTGCTTTGTTTCCGATTGTGTTTTCCTGCGATTGGATGTATAATGAATCGGATAAACAACCGGAACGGGCGGAGGGGTGGATATGGCGGAGACACTGTGGCTGGCGCTGCGGGCCGTGCTGCTCGGGGCGTCGTTCTGCGGCCTGTGCGCGACCGCGAGAAACTCGCTGAAGATCGACCGCTTTGTCGCGCCGTTCGCCGTCGCGTGCGGCGTGATCGCGGCGCTGATGTCGCAGGCATGCTGCGCCTGCTGCAATACGGCTTCTGGGCGATATATCTGGCGGGCTTCGCGGGGCTTGCGTATACGTATATCATCAAGCGCGCGAGGCCCGATTTCGCGCTGATCGGCCTGCTCGCCGCCTTCGCGGCGCTGCTGACATGGCGGCTGTACCCCTGCACGCTGTCGTACAGCGACGATATTTCCCACTGGGGACTGGTCGCCCGCCACATGCTGCGCGCAAACGCCTTCCCGGACGCGGCCATGGATACGCTTCGCTTCTCTTCCTATCCGCCGGGCTCCGCCTCGTTCATCTACTACATATCGCGCACGCTGTCCCATCATGAGGGAATCTGGATGATCGCCAACAACTTCCTGATGGGTATTTTCTTTTTGCCGGTGCTTTCGCATATCCGCTCGAACCGCGCCCTGTCGGGGACGTTCGTCGCCGCTGTGTTCCTCGCGCTGTTCGGCGTGATAAACCCCGTCGAAACCCTGCGCGTCGACTGGCAATTGGGCTTCTTCTGCGTGGGCGTGACGTCGGCGCTGTCCTGGTACCGGGAGGATTTGAAGCGGGCGCTGTTCGTCGGCGTTCCCGCGATGATCGCCGTCGTATTTTTCAAGAGCAGCGGCCTGTTCTTCGCCGCGCTGACCGTGCTCTGCCTCGCCACGATCGCGGCGCGGGGGGAGCGGCCGCGGGCCGCGGTGTGGAGGGTTCTGCTCCTGGGCGCCGCCTGCTTCCTCGGCGCGTATCTGCTCTGGACGCTCAACGTCAGGCTCACCTTCCCGGCGGGATTGGACAGCAAGCACGCGGTCTCCATCAGCGCCTACGCGGAGCGCGCGTCCTCAAGGGGCGTGGACTTCATGCTGCTGATCGCAAGGAAGATGGCGTCCATGCTGCTGCGCCCCTCGATCACGCAGATCGTCGGCGCGCTCTTCGTGCTCGGCTGCGCCGCGGCGTGCCTGATCGTCGCGAAGGCCAATCCCGGGCTTCGCCGGGAGCTTCCGCGCGCGCTGAAGGGCATATTGTCCGGCGTGGGCGTCCACGCGGTGTGGCTCGTGATGGTGTTCTTCATGTATGTGTTCTCGATGCCGACCGACGAGGCGCTCGCGCTGGCGTCCTTCAGCCGATACAACGACACGGGCCTCATCTGCATGATCGGCATGGCGGCGGTCGCGCTCGTGGATTTCCTCGGAAGGGGCCCGCTCCCGAAGCCGTTCCGCGCGCTGTATTGGGGCGCGCTGGCGCTGCTCCTCGCGGCGGCGGTGGTTCGCCCCGCCGCCGTGTCGGGGCAATTCAGGAGAACCACCGTCGGCTACAACAGGCTTCGCACGCGCCTGATCGCCGCGCGCGAAGCGCTGCAGGCCGACGCGGGCGGCAAGTACATGATCTATTGGAACGAGGGGACGGGCAACCATCTGGATTACAGCATGTATTACCATGTGAAGTATGAATTCGACACCCCGAGGATCTCGGGCATCATGCGGCGGCGGGAGCCGGACGAGGCGGGCGCGTTCGAATACCTGAAGGTCGAAAGCGCGAAGGCCGACAACGACCCGTCCGCCGGCCACGCGGTCGGGCGGGAGTACGGCGACGACCCGATCGACTACATCCGCGGCCACATCGGCGAATTCGACGCGCTCATCGTCGTCGACGAGGACGCGGAATTCGAGGCGGCGCTCAATTCGTTCATCGCGGAATATCGGGGCGGCACGCCGATCCTATTCGCGTACAGGCTCCCTACTTGAATATGAGCAGCCGCTGCACGCAGAAGCTGGCGATGTACAGCGAGCTCTCGACGACGAGCTTCGCGGGCAGCAGCGGCCAGCCGCAAATGTGGATCAACAAATTCATCAGCGCCATGTTCGCCAGCAGAATGCCCACCGCGAGCATGGCGTATTGCATCAGCGAATAGGACGCCTTGCCGTCGTGCTCGAACACCAGCCTGCGGTTGACGGTGTAGTTGACGAAGGCGCTGCCCACGCGCGCCAGCACGATGGAGGCGCTCAGCGACCACGCGCCCATGGAGGCGGTCAGGCCCGTCAAAAGCCACAGCAGCAGGAAATCCACCGCGAAGCCGACCAGCGAAGAGCCGATGAACTTGAAGATGATGCCGTATATGCGCAGCGAATCGAACAGCACGTTGAAATGCGAGGAGCGATTCTCCTCCAGATACACGGTTTCGATCGCCACCTCCCGGAAGGGAATCCGGATTTTCGACGCGTACATCAGCATGTTCATCTCGTACTCGTACCGGTCGCCGTCCAGCTCCGAAAGCTTCCGCGCCGTTTCCAGCGAGAAGGCGCGCAGGCCCGTCTGCGTGTCGTGAACCCGCGAGCCGGTGGCCAGCGCGAACACGCCCTGCGTGAGCCTGTTCCCCATGCGGCTGCGCAGCGGCACCTTGCCCGTGAAGGCGCGGGAGCCCAGCACCAGCGAATCGGGGTGGGCGAGCATCTCGTCCGAAACGGCGATGATGTCCCTGATCAGGTGCTGCCCGTCCGCGTCGGCGAACACCACGCCCGCTTCGCCGGGCATGTGCTCCAGTATATATCGCATGGCGGTCTTCATGCCGGCGCCCTTGCCGCGGTTGACCTCGTGGCGCAGGAGCGTCGCCTCTGGGGGCACCTGGGCGAAAATCGGATCGAAGTCCTCGCCGCTACCGTCGTTCACGACGACGACCTTGTATTCCGTCTGGTCGATCAGCCCGCGAATCAGCGCAATCATCTTCCCGTCCGGCTTGTACGCCGGGATCACTACGACCATATCGATGCTCTCCGACAATATAATTACAAAAGTACACCGTTTTTTATTTTAGCACTGTTTTGCCGTAATCTCAACCCGGCATCGTCGAAAAAAGGCGAAACGGCAGGGGTTTCGCCGCATTTAATGTCCTGTTAACGAGGGGCCGCCGGAACGGGGCGCGCGGCGCGCTATTCGCACAATCGCTTCACGCTGTTGCCGAACCCGACCGGCGAGGGAAAGATGATCTCCCGGTTCGGGAGGTCGGGCGCGCGGAGCCTCTCCAGCAAAAGGCTGCCCGCGCGGAGGCCGAGCAGCTGCGGGTCCTCGGTGCTCGAGGTGATGTCGATGTAGAAGAGCGCCATGTTCATCGGCCGCGAGAAGCTGACGACGGAGAGGTCGTCCGGCACGCGCACGCCGCGCAGGTTCAGGCACGAGAGCGCGCCGACGAGTATCTCCGGGTTCGTCGCGACCAGCGCCGTCGGGCGCTCCGCAAGCCCGAGCAGCCGCTCGCAGCCCTCGAAGCCGCCGGACGTCATGAAGTTCGAGTCGAAGCGGTAGGGGTAGCGCTCGTCGACCTCGATGCCGAATTCGCGCATCGCGCACCGGAATCCCTCGAAGCGCTCGGTGCCGGTGCTGATGTTCTGCGGGCCGTTGATGATGAAGATGCGCCGGTGGCCGCACTCGAGCAGATGCCTTGTGATCCGGTACACGCTGGTGTAGTTCTCGTTGTCGACGTGGTCGCCGCGGTAGCGCGGGTCCGACACGCGCCGGTAGAGCGACACCGTCGGGATGCGCTTGCTGATGTCCGCGATCAGCTTGTTGTTGTAGCCGCCGCTGTGCACGACCAGCGCGTCGACGCGCCGCTCGAGCATGTGGCGCAAAAACTTCTCCTCGAGCTGCGGGTTGTTGTTCGTCGAGGCGATCACCGGCAGATAGCCCGCGGGCGAGACGACGCTCTCGAGGCTGTTGCAGAACGCCGCGATGTGGTGGTTCGACAGGTCCTGTATGACGACGCCGATGCTCATCGTGGACTCGGTCTTGAGGCTGCGGGCGACCGTGTTGGGGAAGTAGCTCATCTGCTCCATCGCGCTCAAAATCGACGCGCGAAGCGCCGGATTGACGCGGTCGTTCCCGTTGATGACCCTGGAGACGGTGGCGGTGGAGACCCCCGCCTTATCCGCGATGTCCTTGATCGTAGCCAATGTGCGCCTCCGCTCCCGGCGACCTCCGCCCGGGGATTATTCTGCGATTTCAGCATACCATGCGCGCAAACGGTTGTCAAGCGAAAGGCGGCGAAACGGGCCCAAAACCGTGTAAACGATAACACGGACGCCCGCTGGATTCGCCAAAGCCCGTTTCCGGAGCGGCGGAAACACATCGAAATTTCGCGCGTTTTCCGGAAATATTGTCGAATAATTCCATGTATTCCATGAAATGTTGTGCAGGCGGTGGAATATGCACATTTTTTCGCGCGCCAGGTTGACAACGCGCGCCGCGCGGTGTACAATGTGTATGCAAGTAATCGCTTACACAAGCCCGCCGCTTTCCACGGCGTCGGGCAATCGTCAGGAGGATGAGGCATGAGGACGAGACAGGTGTATTTTGAGGACAAAAACGTGGTATCGCTCCGCGAGGCCGACCTGAAAATCCGGCCGAACGAGGTGCTCGTAAAGACGCACATGTCGTCGATCTGCGGCACCGACAAAAACCATCTGCTGGGCTTTTTGCCGAACGCGACGCGCGTGGACGCCTACCACAGGGACTGCTATTCGACCGAGGCGCCCTATCCGCGCCCGGTCGGCCACGAGGGCGCGGGCACGATCGTCGAGGTGGGCTCCGCGGCCGACAGGTTCAAGGTCGGCGACCGGGTCATGTCGTTCGGCGGCTACATCACGATGTCGGACTATTTCGTCGCGCCGATCGAGCCGCGCGGCCACTCTGTTTTGAAGGTTCCCGAGGGGCTCTCGATGGACGAGGCGTCGCTGGGCGAGCCGACCGCGTGCGCGGTCTACGCGGGCATGGAGTCGGGCGTGATGCTCGGCGACACCGTGCTCGTCGCCGGCGCGGGCTTCGCCGGGCAGGCGATCGCGCAGGTCGTAAGGCACTTGGGCGCGGCGAAGGTGATCGTCTCGGACATCGTGCCGGGAAAGCTCGCGCTCGCGAAAAAGCTCGGCGCGGACCTCACCGTCAACGCGCTCGACACCGACGTCGTGGGCGTCGTGCTCGACGAGACGCACGGCAAGGGCGCGGACGTCGTCATCGAGGTCGCGGGCACGCAGGAGGCGGTCCAGACCTGCACGGACGCCGTCAAGCACGGCGGCATCATGGGCCTGTACAGCTGGGTGCTCCACCCGGTCAACCTCGTCATCGACCGCTGGCACAACGACGGCCTCGACATCCGCACGCTCGCCGTCATGCACCGCATCAGGCACGACATGGAGTGGTACCAATTGAAGGCGCTCTCGAACGTCGTCAACGGAAAGGTCGACATCAAGTCGCTGATGACGCACGAGTTCCCGCTCTCCAAGGCCAAGGAGGCGTTCGACTGCGCGATCAACGACCCGACCGCCTGCAAGGTCATGCTCCGCTCGCACACCTGACCCGTATCCGCGAACGCGGATCAAATAAACGACAGGAGGAAATTGAAAATGAAAAAGGTGCTTGCTCTGGTCCTCGCGCTGATGATGCTGCTCACATCCGCCGCCCTCGCGGAGACGGTGACGCTCGGCGCGACCGCCCCGCTGACCGGCTCGAACCAGATGACCGGTGGGTACTATGTCAACGGCATGAAGATGGCCGTCGACGAGATCAACGCCGCAGGCGGCATCCTCGGGCGCGAGCTCGCGCTTAAGGTCGAGGACGAGGGCGCCGACCAGACGACCGCGCTCAACGCGACCGTCAAGCTGATCGAGGAGGGCGTGCCCGCGATCATCGGCTCGTACTTTTCGACGAACTGCATGGCCGTGCTCGGAAACGTCAAGGACAGCGGCGTCGTCTACTACGCCAACGGCTCGAACCCGGACATCTCCGCGCAGCAGAACCCCTATGTCTGGCAGATCCGCGTGACCGACAACTTCACCGGCCCGATCATGGCGAGCGTCGCCGTCGACACCGCGAAGATCACGAACCCGGCGATCCTCTACACGACCGCCGCCTCCACGACGCTGCTCGCCGAGCGCGTGATGCTGAAGATGGAGGAGATGGGCTACCCCGTCGACCCGGCGAACGTCTACGGCGCGCCCGAAGAGGAGACGAACTTCAACGCGATCATCGCGCAGATCATGGCCTCCGACGTCGACGGGCTGATGTGCATGGGCGTCTCCGAGGCGTGGAACGTCGCGTTCTCGCAGCAGCTCGAGTCCGCGGGCTTCGACCTGCCGAAGGTCGGCTCGCTGAGCTTCTCCTCCGTCGCCTACATCTCGGTCGCCGGCTCCGCCGCCGAGGAGTGGATCACCGTCGCCGAGTGGTCGGCCGACATCCTGGGCGAACTCGACTTCGAGATCGCCGAGCGCGCGATCGAGTTTGAGAAAAAGTACGAGGAGCTCTACGGCATCCCGTCGGTCTCCCAGGCCGCGTGGGGCTACGACTGCGTGTACCTGTTCAAGGAGGCCGCGGAGCGCGCCGGCTCGTTCGACCGCGAGGCGATCAACGCCGCGATGGCCCAGACCGACATGCAGGGCGCGGGCAACTACTACAAGATCTACGACGACACCTGGCACGTGATGTCCACCTACACGCTCGCGAACCAGAACCTCGGCGGCATCGCGAGCCCGTTCGCGAAGGTGACGTTCCGCTGATCCGATACATGAGGCTTCGGGCGAAGATCGGGGCGGGCCATTACCCCGGTCTTCGCTCAAACTATTTCCGCGGCCGCCGGCGGTTGGAGGTGTCGATTTGACGATACGATTGTTTGCGTCGCTGTTTGTAAACGGCGTCACGATGGGCATGATCTACGCGATGATCGCGATGGGGCTGATTTTGCTCATCAAGGCCGTGGGCGTGTTGAACTTCGCGCAGGGCGACCTGTTGATGATCGGCGCGTACATCACCTGCGCGTTTGCGACGGACCTGTCGATGCCGCTGTACGCGATGCTTCCGACGGCGTTCGTGAGCTTTGCGCTCTTGGGGGTCGCGTTCATGCTGGGAACGTACTGGCCGCTTCGCAAGGCGTCCTATCCGGTCGCGCCGATCATCGCGACGATGGGCGCCTCGCTGGTGCTCTCCGAGGGCGCGGTGATACTGTTCGGCTCGTGGCCGAGGACGATGCCGAACCTCGTCAAGAACGCCGCCGGCAAGGTCGCGACGTTCAACCTGTTCGGCACGAAGATACAGTACCAGTACATTTTGATCATACTCGCCGCCTGTCTGGCCATGTACCTGGTGTACATGCTGTTTGAGCGCTCCTACGTCGGGCGCATGATGCAGGCCGCGGCGCAGGACAAGCCCGCGGCGGAATTGATCGGCATCTCGACGCTGTTCACGACCGGGGCGACGTACATGCTCGTGGTCGTGCTGATCGGCTTCGCGGGCTATATGGTCGCGCCGATCTACACGGTCACGCCGTCGCTGTCGTCTTTGCAGTTGCGCGCGTTCGCGGGCACGGTCATCGGCGGCTTCGGGAGCATCAAGGGCGCGATCCTCGGCTGCCTGCTCGTGGGGCTGACCGAGGCGTTCGCGACCGTCAGCTTCTCCAGCTACAAGGACGCGGTGGTGTTCACGGTGCTGATACTCTTCCTGCTGCTCCGCCCGCAGGGCATCGTCAAGAGCCGCGTCGGCGACAAGGCATAGGAGGGACGGCGGATGAAACAGAAATTCGGAATTTCGCGCGTCCTCGCGATTCTCGCCGTCGCGCTGTTCGCGGCGGGCGTGGGCCTCATACAGAGCAACTACACGGTGCTCGTGATCAATACGTCCCTGATGTACGCGATCGTCGCCTACGGGCTGTCGGTCATGCTCGGCATGGGCGGCCAGCTCGTGTTCTCCGGGACGGCCTTCATGGGGATCGGCGCCTACATCACGGCGAACCTGTGCTCGGGGCGGCTCGGGTTCTCGGCCGCGACGCCCGTCGCGCTTCTCATATCGGTCGCGGGCGCGGGGCTCGTCGCATTTTTGACCGGCATGCTGTTCCTCCGGCTCAAGAGCTCGTTCTGCACGTTCGCGACGCTCGGCTTCGTGCAGGTGCTCTACTCGCTGTTCCAGAACCACGAGCCCGCGTTCGGCGGCACGAAGGGCATCCCGAACATCTCGACGCTCAAGCTGTTCGGCCATCCCGTGACCGGCTACAAGCAGTGGTTCTATGTGTTCCTGTTCGCGGTGGTGCTGGTCGCGCTGGTCGTCGAGGGCATCCGCCGCTCGCGGCTCGGGCGCTCGCTGGCGTCCATCCGCGACAACGAGATCGCCGCGCAGGTGATGGGCGTCAACATCTACTGGACGCGCGTGATCGCGTTCGTGGTCGCCGGGCTGTTCGCGGGGCTCGCGGGCTCGCTGCTGGCGTTCCAGAACGGCTTCATCTCCGCGGACCTGTTCACGTTCAAGAAGAGCTCGACGCTCGTCATCATGTCGATGCTCGGCGGCATCAACAGCACGCTGGGGATCGCCGTCGGCGCGCTCATCGTGACCTTCCTTCCGGAGGTCATGCGCGGGCTCGACAACTACCTGATGTTCCTGTACGGCTTCGTCGTGATCTTCATGATGATCTTCATGCCCATGGGCATCGGCGGGCTGGTCTCCGACTACGCGCGGAAGCTCCGCAGGCGCAGGCGGCTCGGGGGAGGGAAAAACGCATGAACGAGCATCCGATCCTCGAGCTCAAGGGCGTCTGCAAGAGCTTCGGCGGCGTCGTCACCGCAAAGGACGTGAATTTCTCGGTGCACCCGGGCGAGGTGCACGGGCTGATCGGCCCGAACGGCGCGGGAAAGACGACGATCATGAACCTGATCAGCGGCATCTTCGAGACGGACCGCGGGTCGATCTTCTACGCGGGCGGGGACATCTCGCGCACGCCCTCGCACCTCCGCGCGCGCATGGGCATCGGGCGCACGTTCCAGACGCCCCGGTTCCTGCACCGCTCGAGCATCCGCGACAACCTGCTCTTAGGCACCGACCTCAACGACAAGATCGGCTACTGGAGGAGCTTCTGGGGCGTCCGCAGGACGGACTTTCAGCGCGACCTCGAGGAGATCATGCGCCACGCCGGATTCCGGTTCGACTGGGACGACGACATCTCCTCGATCCCGTTCGGCCAGCGAAAGCTGCTCGAGATCGTGCGCGCGATGCTGACCTATCCGAAGGTCATGCTCGTCGACGAGCCCGCCGCGGGGCTGACGACGCAGGAGATCGCGAACGCGCGCGAGCTGCTGCTCTTCGCCGCGAAGCAGCGCAACATCGGCATCCTCCTGATCGAGCACCAGATGGACCTCGTGATGAGCACCTGCGAGCACATCGACGTGCTGGTGTTCGGCGAGATCATCGCCTCCGGCGTCCCGGAGGAGATCGCGTGCAACCCGCTCGTGCTGGAGGCGTATCTGGGGAGGGATTACGATGCTGAAAATTAGGAACCTGTGCGCGTTCTACGGGCCGGTCAGGGCGCTCAACGGCGTGGACATCGACGTCGAGAGCGGCAGGATGACCTGTCTGATCGGCTCGAACGGCGCGGGCAAGTCGACGCTGTTCAACGCGATCTCCGGCATGATCCACCACACGGGCTCCGTTATGTTCGGCGGCGAGGAGATCGGACACAGAAACTCCCGCCAGATCGCGCGCATGGGCATCGTGCAGGTTCCGGAGGGGCGGCACGTGTTTCCGGGGCTCACCGTCGAGGAAAACCTCGAGACCGGAACCGTCGCGTGGCACGGGTACTTCGGGCGGCAGCCGTTTGCGAAGGAGCTCGAGATGGTCTACGAGCTGTTCCCGCGGCTCCGGGAGCGCAGAAAACAGCTCGCGTGGAGCCTGTCCGGGGGCGAACAGCAGATGCTCGCGATCGGACGCGGGCTGATGGCCCGGCCGAAGCTCCTGATGCTCGACGAGCCGTCGATGGGGCTCGCGCCGGTGCTCGTGACCGAGATGTTCGAAAAGATCGTCGAGATCAACAGGCTCGGGCTGACGGTGTTCCTGAACGAACAGAACGCGCGGCTGGCGATGCTGATCTCGGACAATACCTATGTGATCGAGCAGGGCAGGATCAAGATGCACGGCCCGTCCGCGGAACTGCGCAAGGACCCCCGCATCGCCGAGGCGTATCTGGGCAAGGCGGGGGGCGGGAAGGGTTGACGCTCACATGCTTGCGGATATAGGATATCCCGCATAATGGCCGCTGTGCCTCGGGCTCTTCACTCCGCCGGAGCCTGCCCCGCGGTTCGCAGAAGCTCCGCCTCGGTCAGCACCATCTCCACGCGCACGTCGTGTTCTTCGACCGGAAGCGCCGGAAGAAGCGCCCTCCCCCGGCAGAGGCAGATTGTCGGGCAGCGGAGATTCGCGAGGTAGCGGTCGTAATAGCCGGCGCCGTGGCCGAGCCGATAGCCCCGGCGGTCGGCGGCCATGCAGGGCACGATCGCGAGCTCGATCTCCTCCGCGGGCACGGTAGGCGCGCTTTCCTCCGGCTCGAGCAACCCGAACGGCGCGGGGCGGAGCTCGTCGGGCGAAAAAATCTCCCGCGCGCGCATGATCCCGCGCCCCTCGCACCGCGGCACGCACAGCCGCTTGCCCCCGCCGAGCGCCGATACCAGAATCCCCCGGGTCGACGGCTCATCGCGCACGCCGACATAGGAAAACACGGTCCGCGCCGCCCTCCACTCCGGGAGGTTCAGCAGCCTCCGCTCGATCGCGCGGTCCGACTCCGCGAGGTATCCGGCCTCCCAGCCCGCGCGCAGGCCGGCGATCCGCGCCCGCAGCTCCGCCTTTTGCTCCACGCTTTCCCCTCCGACGGTTTTTACCAGTGTAACACAAATCGCGCCGCTTGGCCAGCGGCGCGCTCATACCAAGGAAGAATATTAAAAGTACACCCTCTCCTTCAGCTCGGGGCAGACGAACACCTTGATGAGGCGCTTGTTCTCGCGGATCTCCCTGAGCGCGGTCTCCAATTCCGCGAGCGGGACGGCCACGGAGAACATCGGCTGCGGCTTGATGATGCCGTACTTGAGCAGCGTGATCGCGTCGCCCCAGTTGTTGCCGATGCCGGCGCAGGAGCCGGAGACCTTCTTCTCGCCCAGCACGAATTCATACGGCTCGAGCGCGGCGGTAGTGCCCGGCGGCGCGATGCCGAACGCCTCGATCTTTCCGCCGCGGCGCAGCATTTTGAACGCCTGCTCGTAGGTTTTGGCGGTACCGACCGCCTCGATGACGAAGTCCACGCCGACGCCGCCGGTCAGTTTCCGGACCTCCGCGACCGGGTCGGGGCATTCATGGATATTGACGGTATAGTCGGCGCCCATCTTGCGCGCGGCCTCGAGCCGGGTCGGATTGCTTCCCACGACGATGACCGGGGCGCAGGCGCGGGCCTTCGCGAGCGCGGCGTGCAAAATGCCCAGCCCACAGCCGATGACGGCCACCGAGGAGCCGATCGGCGCGTCCATGCGCTGCGCGGCGTGCAGAACGGCCGTGAGCGGCTCGACGAACGCCGCGGTGTAGTCGTCGAGTTCGTCCGGCAGTTGATAGCAGTTTTGCCACGGCGCCTTGACGTACTCGGCGAAGCCGCCGTCGGTGTGTATGCCCAGCTGCGTGAACGTCTCGCAGAGCAGCCCGTCCCCCCTGCGGCAGAAATAGCAGGTTCCGCAGGTCAGGCAGATGTCGACCGCGACGCGATCCCCCACCCTGAGCCCCCTGGCGTTTTTGCCGACGCGCGCGATCTCGCCCCAGAACTCGTGTCCGGTGATCATGGGCAGCTTGTCCGCGGCGTAGTTGCCGGTGTAGATGCTCCAGTCGGAGCCGCAGATGCCGCAGACCTTGACCTTGACGAGCACCTCGTCGTCATTGGTCGCGGGGACGGGAACCTCCGCAAACTCCATCCGGAACGGCGCGCGGACGATCTGCGCCTTCATCATTTCAGCCATGCGATTCCCTCCTGTCAGTCGCGGGGGTTGTTGAAGATCTTGTCGCGGCGGCCCTCGTAGGGAGCCTTGATGATCAGCGGCTTGAGGAACTCGGCCACCTTCTCCACGCCGTCGCCGACGGACATCGTCACGTCCTCGTGCTCGTAGCTCAACACATAGTCGTAGCCGACCAGCGCGAGCTCGGTGATGACCTTCTTCCACGGGACGCTCCCCCAGCCGGGGATGCGGAAGCGGAACGCGCGGTCGAGCCGCTGCCAGTCGCCCTGCATCAGGATGCCCCCGCGCTGGAGGTTGTGCTCGACGATCTCGCCGTCCTTGGCGTGGACGTGGAAGATCC
>JAAYZL010000123.1 GCA_012514855.1 Clostridiales bacterium | reverse complement strand
GACGATCGTGCGATGCAGACCCATGGCGTCCGCATAGATGGGGCCCTCCGCGCAGCAATCGTCGGGCAGGTTCGTGATCATGCCGTCGTTTCGCACGTTGCCGTTGAACCTGAAAGGCACCCCGGTTTCAATGGCCTCCAGAATGTAGGAGCAGTACTCCACGCTTCGGGGCGGAAGCTCAATGGGCTCGTGATCAAGCAGGCGGTCACTGTATTTCTCCGCGACGTAACTGCTGAACTTCAGGCTGGCGTTCGTTTCGCCTCCAAAGCCGGGTTCGTCGCAGTACAGATCCAGCGCTTTCTGGTTTTTGCGGAAGTAGGGCAGGTACTCCGACAGGTGTCCCGTGGACTCGGTGCAGAAGTAGCCGAAATTCCGAAGCACCTCGGCGCGCACCTTCTCGTTGACGTAGTGGCCGGGCTCCTCCATGACCTCGCGGAACTTCGGGTACAGGTCTTGGCCGTCCTTCTCGATCCTGAGGAACCAGCCCATGTGGTTGATGTCCGCGCACAGGAAGTCGACGTCCTTCTTGTCGACGCCTAAGTAGCCCGCGATCAGGTCGAGCGTCGTCTGCACGCCGTGGCAGAGCCCGACGTAGTCGACGCCCTCCTGCCCGAGCGCCCAGCCGATCATCGCCATGGGGTTCACGTAGTTGAGGATCAGCGCGCTCGGGCAGAGCTCGCGCACCTCCGCGCACAGCTCGCGGATGACCGGAATCGACCTAAGCGCCCGGAACACGCCGCCCGGCCCCATCGAGTCCCCGATGCAGGAGTCGACGCCGTACTTCAGCGGGATCTCGCAGTCGAGCGCGTAGGCGGTATTTCCGCCGACCTGGAAGCACAAGACGACGTAGTCGGCGCCCTTCAGCGCCTCGCGCCGGTCGGTCGTGATCCACACCTTCGCGTCGAGCTTCTCCTTCTCGATGACCTTGTTGAAGAACGCCTCGACCTGGCTGGTGTTGCGGGTCGTGGGCGCCATCAGCGCGAACTCGCTGTCCCGAAGCGACGGCGTGGCCAGGATGTCGAGCACCAGCGTCTTGCAGAACACGATCGACCCCGCGCCGATGATGGCGATCTTTCTCATAAAAAAATCCTCCGTTTCACATTCCAATTTATACCGGTATTATAACACAAACAAAACGGTTTGCAAAGGGGTCGGCCGCCCGCGCCGACGACGCCTCCGCGGACGAAAAATTCGCAGAGCGTCCCCTATTCCCCGCACAGCGCGCGCAGTACCTTGCCGATCTGCGTGGAGGAAATGCCCTTCGTGTACGGGAAATAGACGATTTTTCCGCCCACCTCGGCGAACTCGCGCTCATACTCGCGCCACTTGTCGGTGTCGTACCAGTCGTCGCCGACGAACAGCAGCGTCGCGCCGAGCTTTTGGCAGGCGGCGATCTTGTCCATGTCGTACTGCGGCACGACGGCGTCGACGTACTTGATGCTGCGCACGATCTCGATGCGGTCCTCGAACGGTATGACCGCGCACTTTCCCTTGTAGGCCACCAGCTCGTCGACCGTGACGCCCACGACGAGCCTGTCGCACATGCCCTTCGCGTTTTTCAGCAGATTCAGGTGCCCGACGTGGAACAGGTCGTAGACGCCGGCCGTGTATCCGATGATCATTCGGAATCCCCCGCTTCCCGTATATAGAATCTTCCGTGCGGCTTTCCGCGGCGGTTCTCGGGGGGGACGGTCATGTAGTCGCCGTAGCGCATCGTCAGCGTCTTGTCGTAGAAGCGCGTGGCGGGGAACCTGCGGTCGCGGAACGGCAGGTAGACGGCGTCGACCACCTCCACCCTGGGCGAGACGTCTCGCCAGCCGCTGCCGAAGATCGCCGCGCAGACGTATTCGGAGCTCTCGAAGTCGTACTGTCTGCACTCCCGCGTGATCCTGTCTCCGAAGCGCTCGGGGTTCATCAGCCAATAGGGGAACCACTTGACGACGCGGCCGACCGTCCGGGACAGGCGCTTGAGCGGGGGCAGGCTCTTTTCGCCGACGACGGAGGTCATGCCGTCGAGCATCCGCCTCTTGAGCTTTTTGATCAGGGCGAAGTGGCGGTCGATCGCCTCCTTGTCCTTAGGCAGCCCGTCGATCGGGAACACGTCGACGCTGATCCTTCCGACGGGCCGCTTCTTTTTCATACTGCCCTTGCGGCACTCGGTTTCGAGCACCGCGACCTTCGCAAACGGGCAGGGGGTCGTGACGAGGCCGTAGCGGCCCTCCCAGCTCGCGGGCTTCGGGAGCGCGAGAAATTTCTCGTAGTCGGGGCGCGGCATCGTCACGTCGATGTCGTCGTCCCACGGGATGAAGCCCTGATGCCGCGCGGCCCCGAGCAGCGTGCCGCCGAAGAGATAGAAGCGCAGGCCGTTTTCCTCGCAGAAGTCGGCGAAGGCGCACAGCGCCTGGTAGAGCAGGTCCTGTATCTCGGACAGGTTCAATCGTCTCATGTGGGGAAGGCTCCTTTCGTCGGTGGGGTCCGCGCCGCCCTTACGTCTCGAACGACGATTTTTCCGGCAGCAGCGCCTCGAAGGCGTCGAGAAGCAGCGCCCGGATCGCCTCGAAGTCGGCGCTGTCGGAGTCGTTGAGGCACATCAGCTTGTGGCGCCCGCCGCGAATGGCCGCGGCAGTTTTCGCGTTGCGCCCGGGGCCGCCCCTGAGGTTGTACGTGCGGCCGATGTAGCCCCGGGGAACAAATTGCCCCTTCAGGTTCCGCCAATCGCGCATCAGAAAGATGTTGATGTTGTCGTGCCGGCGGAAGCGGCTCCGGCATGTCTGGTCGAGCACGTCGGGTTCCGCCGCCCAGACCT
>JAAYZL010000122.1 GCA_012514855.1 Clostridiales bacterium | reverse complement strand
CTCGCTGGTCAGCGCCTGGCAGAAGCTCGGTCTGGACGATGAGACCTGCGCGCTCTTGTGCGACATCGCCATGGAGGGCGACCGCGGGGCGGCCGAGGGCCTAGGACTGGACTTTGAACTGAGCGGTACCATTGCCGAGGGGTGCGGGGCTTGCCACCTGTGCTTCAAGACCCGCGGGTAATCGGACGACGTGCGCCGGGTTGCGCATGTGAATAGAGGAGGAGACCAAGATGAAAAAGTATCTTTCCCTGCTGCTCGTGGTGTTGCTGGTTGCGACTTCATCTCTCTGCACTGCCGAATCCGGCGCCCAGGATTTCCACGTCGCGGTCTCCCTCCCGTTCACCGGGGACAACGCGACGTATGCCGAGTACATCCAGCGCGGCATAGAGATCGGGCTTATGCACCTCGAGGAGGACGGCGGCCTGTACGGCAAGGGCGGCAAGATCATCATCGATTACTTCGACGACCGCAACGACGCCAAGGAGGGCACGAACATCGCCGAGCGCATCGTTTCCGACGACAGCTACCTGCTCGAGATCGGCTCCTTCTCGAGCTCCGTGTCCCTGCCCTGCGCCAGCATCTACAACGAGGCGGAGGTCCCGCAGTACGCGCTGACCTGCTCGCATGCCGATTTCCTCGGCCAGACCGAGTGGGGCTTCTCGCTGTCGATGACGCAGGACGTCGCCGCCGCGCGCGTTGCGACGTGGGATGTACTGTACCTGAAGAAGAACAACATCGCGCTCCTCTACTCGCAGGATGAGTGGGGCAACCAGTGCAAGACGTATTACGAGGCGCAGGTCGACCGTCTCGACGGGAACATCTGCTCGGTGGAGAGCTTTGAGAAGAACACGACGGACTACACCGCGGTTCTGACGAAGCTCAAGCAATTGAAGCCGGATCTGGTCATGTGCTTCTGCGCGGAGAACGACATCGTGCTGATCATGAACCAGGCGGAGACCGTCGGCCTGGAGACCGAATTCCAGGTCAGCTCGAAGTCCAGAACGTCGAACGTCCTCAGCGAGCTCGGCGCGAAGGCGGAAGGGCTCTACGGCGTGTACGCGACGGACAAGGACATGACCAACCCCGTCTACAAGCGGTATTACGACACCTACATCGGCCTCTATCCCGAGGAAAAGTCGACCCAGAAGTACGCGGATCAGGGCTACAACTGCATCATGACCGTCGTCTGGGCGATCGAGAACGGCGGCACGACCCGCGAGAGCTTCCGCGATGTTCTGGCCACGCTGAACAACTTCGTCGGCGTGCAGGGCCCCATCACGTTCGCGGCCGGCCGCAAGGTGCTGCAGGAGCAGTTCCTCTCCGTCGTCAAGGATGGCGAGTGGATCAACTTCTCGACGGAAGAGATCGGCTTCCACGTGGACGACTACCTTGTGCTCGAATAAGCCCATATCCGCATACGGGCGAAACCATGCACGGCAAATCTCGGTTTATCCGAGATTTGCCATATACGGTGCAATATTCAAGGAAAGAGTGGAACGATCATGTTTTTGCAGCAGTTGCTAAACGGCGTATCGCTGGGCAGTATCTACGCGCTGACCGCCGTGGGATACTCGCTGATCTACAGCGTGCTGTCGTTGATCAATATGTCCCACGCGTCGGTCTTCCTGTCCAGCGCGATCCTGTTTTACTCCTTCTTTAACTTCGGAGGCTCCGGCATGCCGATCCTCCCGGCATTTCTTCTGACGCTCGCCTTCGCGGCCGTGATGGGCCTCGTCATTGAGCGCGTCGCGATCCGGCCGATCCGCGAAAAGGGCGACGGCATGACCTACGCGCTCATCTCGTCGATCGGCGTCAAGACAATCATCGAAAACCTGTGCCAGACATTCTTCGGAAGCGAGATCAAGTCCTATCCGACGCTTCTGGAGGGCAAGTACATAGAGATCGGCAATGCGCGCATGGCCGCGATACAGATCGTCATCATCGGCTCGGCGGTGCTGGTTCTGCTGGCGCTCGCGTGGTTCACGCAAAGGACGAAGACCGGAAAGGGGCTGCGCGCGCTGTCGCAGAATCTGAACGCCTGCTATCTGATGGGCATACCGGTCAACCGCATGGTGGGCGTCGCCTTCGCGGTCGGCTCGATGCTCGCGGCCGTCGCCGGCGTCGCGTTCTGCATGTACTACCAGACGGTGGCCGTCAACATTGGCGCGGTCATCGGCAACAAGGCCTTTGCGTCGACCGTGCTCGGCGGCATAGGCGTGCTCTCGGGCTCCGTGCTGGGCGGCTTCATCATCGGCATCGTCGAGATGTTCACCGCCGGCTACATAAGCTCCAGCTACCGCAATCTGGTCGCGTTCAGCATTCTCATTTTCGTGCTCATCGTCAAGCCCACCGGCTTGCTGGGCAAGAAAGAACAGACGAAGGTGTAGAGCGATGAAGACAAAGACGCGTTTGACCCCCAAGAACATTGTGCTCTTGATCATGCTCGCGGCGGCGCTGTTCATGCCCTACGCCGTCAGTTCCTACAACCTGCGCATAATGATCCTCGCAGGCATCTACATGATCTTCGCGATGAGCCTGAATCTGCTGATGGGCATCGGCGGCACCGTGTCGTTCGGCCATGCCGCGTTCTACGGCATCGGCGCGTACACGGCGGCGCTGTTCTGCACGCGGCTCAACTGGACCT